>NZ_JBVHCY010000004.1:0-272610 GCF_057922445.1 Flavobacterium sp. UM26
AATAACTTATGAAAGGCACAACAAACCTTCGTGTAATTCTTATTCGAAGGCTTGTTATGTCTTTTTTTAAACTAAAAAATAAATAAATTTTTAGTTTGTATATATCATAGTAATCGGGGCTAGGGGAGGACGTTTGGTTTTTCATAAGCCAAGGACTACTAATGCAAATGGTGTTTTTAAATGATTTTCCAGTTGTTTTCCTGCAAGGTTTTCAAAACCTTGTAGGTATGTTGTTTGAATCCAAATACCTACAAGGTCAAAAAAAGACCTTGCAGGATGGTTTTCAAGTAGTAGAATTTTGATGAATTACTATGAAATTGTATTGTTTTTTCTTCTTTTATTTACAAACAAATTCACTTATAATTCCTACTTTTAGAAAGTGTTTTTAAGCCAATGAAGAACACTAATCCAAGAGTATATAGCTTAAAAACAACAATTATTTACTACATTATAATTCAACAATTTATGAAAAGAACAATGCTTTTAGCCTTCTTGATGGTTTCGATTGCTGGAATGGCACAACAACTTAACTATGGTAGTGGAGGTACCGTTTATACTTCTGAAAACAAAAAATTAACTTCTGATGAGGTTAGACAATTATTAAGCAAAAACACCGAAGCTTTAGCAGAATACAATGCTGGGCGTAATAAAAAAACGTGGGGAAATGTTTTGTTTTATGGTGGTTTAGGATTGGTAACAGTTAATCTTGCAACAGCGATGACTACAGATAACACTACATCTACTTATTACCCTGGTGATTATGCTCCAAACATCAAATCTGAACGATCTAATTTAACTGCCGCTATCATTGGAGGCGCAATGATTGTAGCTTCTATACCAATAAAAATTGGCTATCCAAAAAGAATCAAAAAAGCTTTGGGTTTACACAACAATGGAACAGCAAGTACTTTCGAATCTCAACCAACTACAACATTACTAGCAAGTGCTAACCAAATTGGAGTAAGAATCACTTTTTAAATAAGTTTCCTTTTTTGAGTTGTTTTCCTGCAAGGTTTTAAAAACCTTGTAGGTATGTTATTTGAATACAAATACCTACAGGTCAAAAAAAAGACCTTGCAGGAAGATAGCACTAAAATAAAAACTGATAAACTGAAATTTTAGATAATAATCAGATTCAGATTGTAAGTTTTTAAATTCCATCTAATTTACACCAACAAAAAAACCATCAGCTTTAGCTGATGGGTTTTGGTATTATTAGAGCAGTAAATCTTACCAGATTTTTACTCTTTTGTCTGGAGCGATATACATTCCGTCATTCGGTTGAATATTGAAGGCATCGTAGAAAGCATCAACGTTTTGTAAAGGCACATAGGCTCTGTACATACCTGGTGAATGCGGGTCGGTTTTTACTTGCGATTTCAAGGCTTCGTCTCTCATTTTAGAACGCCAAATGGTAGACCAAGAAATGAAGAAACGTTGTTCTGGGGTATATCCATCAATCAATCCTGGGTTGCCGTTTTCTTTTAAGTACAATTGCAAACCATCGTAAGCAGCATTCACACCACCTAAATCTCCAATGTTTTCACCTAAAGTAAATTTACCATCTACAAAAGTACCTGGAAGCGGTTGCAAAGCGCTGTATTGTGCAGCTAAAGCGCCAGTCAAAGCACCGAATTTTTTCAAATCTTCTGGTGTCCACCAGTCTACTAAATTACCGTCGGCATTGTAACGTGCTCCTGAATCATCAAATCCGTGAGAGATTTCGTGACCAATAACCCCTCCAATTCCACCATAATTCACAGCTTCGTCAGCTTGGTAATTGTAAAAAGGTGGTTGCAAAATAGCAGCAGGGAATACAATTTCGTTGTTCGATGGATTATAGTAGGCATTTACTGTTTGTGGTGCCATACCCCAACGGTCTTTGTCTACGGGTTTGCTCAATTCAGCAAAGTTTTCTTTATTACGCCAAATAGCAATGTTTCTTACGTTCTCAAAAAACGTTCCTCCTTCAGCTGGACTTTTGATAGTCAAAGCAGAGTAGTCTTTCCATTTGTCTGGATAACCAATTTTAACTCTTAGTTTGTTTAATTTGGCAATCGCACTTACTTTCGTTTCAGCCGACATCCAAGGTAAGTTGTTGATGCGGTTTTCGTAAGCACGGAAAATGTTTTTAATCATTTTGGCTGCCTTTTCTTTAGCTTCGGCAGGGAATTTTTTCTCTACGTATAATTTCCCTAAAGCTTCACCCACAGACCCTGTTACGGTTTGTAAAGCTCTTTCTTCAAAAGGTCTTTGTTTTACAGCACCCGTTAAGGTTTTGCCATAAAATTCCCAGTTAGCTTTTTCAATTTCTGTAGATAATTGGCTAGAAGCTCTGTTCAATAAAGACCAACGCATATAGGCTTTCCAGTCGTCTACTTTGTTTTCTTTAAAAAGGGTTTCTAATGCCGTCATATATTTAGGTTGCGACACGATAATTGTTTGATTCGTTGGCAAACCAATTTTAGTGAAATACGTAGTCCAATCGATGGATGGCGTTAGTTTTTGTATTTCCGCAACGGTCATTGGGTTGTACGATTTACGACGGTCTCTTCTTTCTACACGGTCAAAACGAGGCTTAGACATTTCGATTTCTAAAGCCAAAATTTTCTCAGCGTTGGCTTTGGCTACTTCTGGTTTGTCGCCTAAATATTGCAACATTTTAGCCACGTGCAGTACATATTTTTCTCTTTTTTCTTTAGAATCTTTGTCTTCGCCTACATAGTAATCACGGTCTGGTAAGCCTACGCCTCCAGGTCCTAAGTTAATTACATTGACATTGCTGTTTTTAGCATCGGTACCTACACCAGCGCCAAAGAAGCCAATGCCTCCAGTAGGTTCCATTTCGATTAACAAAGCTTGTAAATCTTTTACGTTTTTCACCGCGTTGATTTTTTTCAAATAAGGTTTTAGGGGAGCAATACCTAATTTGTTACGGCTTACGGTATCCAACATGGTTTTGTACAAATTGATGGCTTTACCTTGGTCGGTATTCGATTTGTACGCTGGGTTGTTGGCGGCTTCTTTTAGGATGGCCAAGGCATCAGCGTCGGTGCGTTGACGCAATTCGTCAAAGCTTCCCCAACGGGTTTTGTCGCTTGGGATTTCGGTAGTGTTCAACCAGGTTCCGTTTACATATCTGAAAAAATCATCGCTTGGTTTGATGGTTTTATCCATATATTGGATATTGATTCCTGGCTCTTTGGAGGCCGAAGCGGTTTGTGCTTGGCTCCATCCAAAACTAAAAACTGCTGGTAGTGCAAACAGTAAGGTGGTGGACTTTTTTGGGTTCATATTAAAATTTGAATTAGTTACGATACATTCGTGTCAAAAAGCAAAAAATAGTTACATCGAAATTGCTTTTTTTGTGACAAAAAATACATTATTAAGAGAATTTTGCACAATGGAATTCCTTTTTCTTGCTTGCATAAAATTAGCATTACAATAAAGACGTCTTTCGAATTTTGACTCTTGAAATTTTTATGCAAAGGGCAAGAATACCCTATTGGACTTCATAGTGTAGTAAAGGTTTAACGTCTTGTGAAATTTTTTTTGCGTGAGGGGTGGAGTGGAGCTCTTTTTTTATCCCGTTTTTTCGCGGGATAAAAAAAAGCGGGAACGGAGACCCGACCCTTTGCCTCGTTTTTTCTACGAGGCGAAGGGGCACGCCCAAATTATTTTAAAAAGAGTAGTGTAAGGCAGACCGTTGTTTTGTAATTTTGCGCGAAATTCAAATGTTGTCTTTCTATTTTATTTTAAAAACCTACAAATGAAAGCTTTCTTTTATAAGTATCGTATATTTTTTGGTGTTTTATTGGTGTTTTCTGCGATTACAATTGGCTTGTTTTACAATGCGTTGAAACCAGAAAAGACCTTGCCGATTTACAATCCAGCTGACGTGAATCCTGAATTGGTGGACAGTACGGTGCAATATGTGAGTAAGGCACACACGATTGCAGATTTTTCGTTTGTGAATCAAAATGGGAAGACGATTACCCAAAAAGATTATGAAGGTAAAGTGTATGTGGCCGATTTTTTCTTTACGACTTGTGGTTCGATTTGTCCTAAAATGACCAAGAACTTGGCCGAAGTGCAAGCAGCTATCAAAAATAATCCCAAAGTAATGCTGTTGTCGCACACCGTTTTTCCAGAGACCGATAGTGTGCCTGTTTTGAAAAAATATGCTCTTGAACACGGCGTGATAGACAGCAAATGGAACTTGGTTACTGGTGATAAAAAGGAAATTTATACAATGGCTCGAAAATCGTATTTGGCCGTTAAGTTGGGGAAACCCGAAGAATTGTACGATATGGTACACACCGAGAATTTTGTGTTGGTGGACCAAAAAAGACGCGTTCGTGGTTTTTATGATGGAACCAAAAAAGAGGATATGACGCGATTGATAGAAGATATTAATTTTTTGTGTGCTAATTAGTTTGGTGAAAAGGGAACACGAATTTCACGAATTTTCACTAATTCAGTTCTGAAATGGAACACGGATCACGCCGATTTAAACAGATGAACACGGATTCTTATTTAGTTTGGTGAAAATGGAACGCGAATTCTACTAATTTTTACTAATTCGGTTTTGTTTTTTTGCTCTGCCTTTACAAGTCATAAATAGTTACGAGTTGTATTATTTGTGGAACTTCATTTCTACTTTGATAGTTTTTTAGCTATACTTCGTGAATTCGTGGCTACTTCTTTTATAATTGTGATAATTATCATTTGAATTTCTATTATAATATGTATTTTTGCAATCTTAATTCAATCTAAATAAGGTTTGTCGACAACAATACATTCACTCAAAAAAGGGGAAAGAGCCATTATCAAAGACTTTGATATTGATGCGATTCCATTAAAATTGCTCGAAATGGGCTGTTTGCCGGGTAATGAAGTAGCGTTGCTGCAAATCGCTCCCTTCGGTGATCCCTTGTACCTAAACATTAACGGGTCACACGTTGCGATTCGAGTAGCAACGGCTCAGGAAATAGAAGTGGAACGAATCCAATAAAGCTAATGACCAGCAATCACAACATCAATGTCGCTTTGATAGGGAACCCGAATGTGGGGAAAACCTCTGTTTTTAATCAATTGACGGGTTTGAATCAACAAGTAGGGAATTATCCTGGAATTACGGTAGAAAAAAAGGTGGGTTTTTGTAAGTTGCCTTATAATTTCAAAGCCAATATTCTAGATTTACCAGGAACGTATAGTTTGAATGCCAGCTCGATTGATGAAAATGTGGTGATTGAATTACTGCTCAACAAAAACGATAAACTCTACCCCGATGTTGCCATAGTGGTGACGGATGTGGAGAATTTAAAGCGAAATCTACTGCTTTTTACCCAAATCAAAGACCTTGAAATTCCAACGATTTTGGTTATCAATATGGCGGATCGAATGGAATACAAGGGCATCAGTTTGGATATTCCTTTTTTAGAAGAAAAGCTAAAAACCAAAATTGCGTTGGTGAGTTCCAGAAAAGGACAAGGAATTGAAGAAATAAAAAATCTAATTGTTTCTTATAAATCACTTCCCACCGAGCCGTGTATGAATGCCTCGGTAATTGATACTGAATATTTTGAAAATCTTCGCAAGGCGTTTCCGAATCAGTTGTTGTATAAGTTATGGTTGGTGATTACTCAAGATGTGAACTTTTTGAATTTAGAGCGAAAAGAAATCCAGAGTACATTTACCAAATCACATTCGGACTTGAAACGCTTGCAGCAAAAAGAAACCATTAAGCGCTACCAGTTTATTAATGATGTGTTGAAAGTGGGAATGACCATCGATCAATCTATTGCTAAAGATTTTAGAGCCCAATTGGATCGTGTGTTGACGCATAAATTCTGGGGCTATGTGATTTTCTTTTGTATTTTGTTTGGCATTTTTCAATCCATTTTTGTGTGGTCAGAAGTACCAATGGATTTTATCGATAGCTCTTTTGCTAGTTTGAGCGCTTGGTCTGCCGAAGTCTTGCCAGCAGGCATGTTGACCAATTTGATTTCCCAAGGAATTATTCCCGGAATTGGTGGTATCTTAATTTTTATTCCACAGATAGCCTTTTTGTTTTTGTTCATTTCGATACTCGAGGAAAGCGGATACATGAGTCGTGTGGTGTTTTTGATGGATAAAATTATGAGTAAGTTTGGGCTGTCGGGCAAAAGTGTCGTGCCTTTGGTTTCGGGAACGGCTTGTGCTATTCCTGCGATTATGGCGACTCGTAATATCGAAAATTGGAAAGAACGCCTAATAACCATTTTAGTGACTCCGTTTACGACTTGTTCGGCGCGTTTGCCAGTGTACGCTATCATTATTGGATTGGTGATTCCTGATCAAAGGGTGTTGGGAATCTTAAATCTACAAGGGCTAACGCTAATGATGTTGTATTTGCTTGGATTTGGAATGGCCATCTTTTCGGCTTATGTTTTGAATAAAATATTGAAGATTAAAGGGAAATCCTATTTCATTGTGGAAATGCCCAACTATAAATTGCCTTTGTTTAAAAACGTAGGTATCAATGTGATTGAAAAAACCAAAGCCTTCGTATTTGGCGCTGGAAAAATCATTTTGGCGATTTCGATTATTTTGTGGTTTTTGGCTTCGTATGGTCCAGGTGAAAACTTCAGTAATGCGGAGCAAATTGTAGAAAGTAAACACGCTGATAAACCGCTTTCTGCAACCGAGTTTGAGAACGAAGTCGCTTCGCAAAAATTGGAGAATTCCTATATCGGACTGATGGGTAAATCTATTGAACCTGTTTTGACGCCTTTGGGGTATGATTGGAAAATAGGAATTGCGATTATCAGTTCTTTTGCGGCGAGAGAAGTCTTTGTGGGTACTTTGGCCACGATTTACAGCGTTGGCGACACCGATAATGAAGACACCATCAAGAATAAAATGCAATCAGAAATCAATCCTTTGACAGGCGAAAAAGTCTTCAATTTTGCCTCTGGGATTTCTTTACTACTTTTTTATGCTTTTGCGATGCAATGCGTCAGTACACTTGCTGTTACTCGCAAAGAAACCAACAGTTGGCGATGGCCTTTGGGACAACTTCTTTTTATGAGCGCTTTTGCTTATACGGTGGCTTTAGTAGCCTATCAATTATTGAGTTAAAGTAGCAGAACAAATGTTAAAAGTAATTTTTAATTTGTCTAAATAAGAATCCGAACTTACATTTGCAGTCTAGAATTAATCTAAATAAAAATGAAATTATTCTTTTCTGCGCTTGTACTAGTGACAAGTAGTTTGGCTTTCGGACAACAAGACACTAATGATGTTGCTTTAAACGACACTGTAAAAAAATTATATCCCGTAACCGTTTATTACAAAAAACAGCCTGTAGAGCGCTTGAAAGAAGTGCAAGGCAATAGTTTGTTTTCTGGAAAGAAAAACGAAGTGATTTCATTGCTAAACACTAATGGAAATGTGGTAACCAACAATGCAAGAGAAATTTTTGCGAAAGTACCTGGTGTTTCGATTTGGGAAAATGAGGGGTCTGGAATACAAATCAATGTAGGGGTTCGCGGGTTGAGTCCAAACAGAAGTTGGGAGTTGAATACACGTCAGAATGGCTATGATATATCCTCGGATGTGTTTGGCTATCCAGAAGCGTATTACAATCCGCCATTGGAAGCAGTAGCCAATATTCAATTGGTTCGCGGTGGCGCTTCACTACAATTTGGATCTCAGTTTGGTGGAATGCTCAACTACGAATTGAAACGCGAAACGGAAAAAGCTTTCTCTTTCGAAACGCAAAACACGGTGGGAAGCTATGGCCTATTTAGTTCTTATAACGCCATTGGTGGTACCACAAAAAAAATAGACTATTACGTGTACAATCATTCCAGAAACGGGGACGGTTGGAGAGAAAACGGGCGCTATGCGGTGCGCAATACCCATGCTTATTTTGCGTACAAGTTCAACGAGAAAACCAAACTTTCTGCTGAATATACCAATATGGATTATGATATGCAACAAGCGGGAGGGCTGACAGATGCACAGTTTGAAGCCAATCCACAGCAATCTCTTCGTAGTCGTAACTGGTTTGGTACGCCTTGGAATGTAGGCGCTTTGATTTTGGATACCCAATTCAGTGACCGTTTGACTTTTAATGCGAAACTTTTTGGATTAATCGGAGAACGTAATTCAGTAGGTTTTCTAGCAGCTCCAAATGTTGAAGATGCAATTAATCCCGCAACGAATGCTTATGCTAATCGTCAGGTGGACCGTGATTTCTACAAAAACTTTGGTTTAGAAACCAGAAGTATTTTCAAATATACATTAGGTCAGGAAGAACAAAAATTAGCCTTCGGTGTTCGTTTGTACCAAGCCAATATGAACCGTGTGCAACAAGGAAGAGGAACAACGGGTTCCGATTTTGATTTGACGATTGAAGGTCGTTACAATCGAGATTTAGATTTCACCACAGACAATTTTGCCGCTTTTGCCGAAAATCAGTTCAAAATTACCCCAAGATTAAGTGTGACTCCTGGTGTGCGTTTCGAATCGATTCGTTCTACAAGTGCAGGAAGAATTAATATTACTAACGGAAATGATGTTATGGCCAATCCGCAAGACATTACCCGAAATGTGGCATTGTTTGGTTTAGGAGTAGAATACAAATGGGAAAGAACCAATTTTTACGGTAATTTTTCACAAGCCTTTCGCCCAGTATTATTTTCGGATTTGACGCCATCTGCAACCACCGATGTGATTGATCCTAATTTGAAAGATGGAAGCGGCTACAATTTGGATTTAGGTTACCGAGGTTCGTTGCTAGGTTTTATCAACTTTGATGTGTCCTATTTTTATTTACTGTATCAAAACAGAGTGGGAAGTATTCGTCAATTTACAAATAATGACCCATCGCAAAGCACTTATTTGTTCAGAACCAATTTAGGAGAGACCATACACAAAGGTTTTGAAGGATTTGTGAATGTGAATGTGACCAAAGCGTTTCAGGTAAATGAAGCCATCGGGGATATTAATTTCTTTGCGACTATGTCTTTTATTGATGCTACTTACTCTGATTTTAGACTAACGCAAGTATCGGGAACAGCTCCGAATATTGTGATTACGCAAAGTAATTTAGCAGGTAAGCAAGTGGAAAACGCGCCACGCTACATCCACAATTTTGGGATTAGCTGGGATTTCAAAAATATTTCTACCACGTTTCAAAATCGAAGAACCAGTAAGATTTATACCGATGCCAACAACACCGAAACTCCATCAGCAAATGGTGTAACTGGGGCATTAGCAGGATTTAGTGTCTATGATTTCTCTATGAAATATGACTTTTTTGGGAATTATAATATTAAGTCGGGAATTAATAATCTTACGAATGTTAGTTATGCTACTCGTCGTGCTGGAGGTTATCCTGGACCTGGCGTATTGCCAAATGATGGACGTACTTTTTACATTAGTATTGGTGCCAAATTTTAAATAAAGCCTACCTTTAACCCAGATTTCTAATTCGGAATCTGGGTTTAATTCTTTAAAATGAACCTACTATGTTGGTACAAGAAATCATCGCTTTTTCCTTATTGGCTATTGCCATTGGTTTCCTCATTCGAAAGTTTTTCTGGAAAAAGAAGTCCAAAAAAAACTGTGGAGACGGGAATTGTGGGTGTGGTTAAATCCCTATATTTGTATGTCATTTGTTCAAAACAATTCTTAGTGTCGTATTCAAATGACTTGAAGGGCAGTCTTATAAGTAAGATTCTGATAAAAGTTTCTCTAAATGATGTCATCTATCACAGTTAAAACAATCTACAAATGAAAAATATTTCAGGTGTTGAATTTAAAAGAGATGTTTCTGGTAAAGCAAAATCGGTAACGATAGATTTACAAAAACACGGAGAAGCCTTGCAGTTTTTTTTAGAGCAAGTAGGCGCTTTATCTGAAGAAGAAAATTTTGAAAAAAAATGGTCTGAGGGTATTTCAGGAGAGGAATTGGTCAAACGTGTTCACACCCATTTACGCACCTTGCCTTGGAAAAAAGAATAGTCTATACTCCATCATTTGAAAACTATTTGATTGATTTAATTACTATTCTATTTTTTGAAGAGTATTTCAGTTATATAGAAAATGCAGAAAAATATGTTATTGAGCTTCGAGATGAAATCGAAAAATATATTGATGTAAGGCAACACTACAAAACGCCTAAATTTTTAAGTCAATATGGAAGCTACTTTATAGTAGTTTCGCTAAATAACAAAACTTCTTGGTATGTCTTTTTTGACCAAAGAGACCAGCGTTATTTGGTTCAGTATATCACTAATAATCATATGGAAGAAGCTAGTTCACTTACGCTAAGTTAAATCCGCTTCACGTACAAGTTTCCTGCAATTTTTGACGATACGGTAAGTGGCGTATCGTTGATGATTAAATGTAAAGAGGCGTCAAAATTTTCTCTTCCCAATACTTTGATAACCGCTCCTAAAGCAATTTTTTGTTTGTTCAAGTATTGCAGAAAATCGGCAGAGGAATCTTTTACTCCCACACAAATAGCAGTTTCGCTTTCGGCCAATTCCGAGAGCAGGAGCTTTTCTATTTTAGTTATTTTTCCTTGTGCGTCTGGAATGGGATCTCCGTGCGGATCTTCAGTAGGGTTGCCCAAAAAATCATCGAGTTTGTTGATGAGTTGTTCGGATTTGATGTGTTCTAATTGCTCAGCGATGTCGTGTACTTCGTCCCAAGTAAAAGCCAATTTTTCAACCAAAAAAACTTCCCACAAACGGTGTTTGCGTACAATCATTTTAGCAGCGTGCGTACCTTTTTCAGTCAAGGAAACTCCTTGGTATTTGATGTAATTGATTAATGCTTTATCAGCCAATTTCTTTAGCATATCGGTTACCGAAGAAGCTTTGGTGTCCATCATTTCGGCAATGGCGTTCGTGGGCACTTCGGCTTCAAGCTGCACGGTCAAATGATAAATGGCTTTGAGATAATTTTCTTCGGAGTGGGTCATCATATGAAATGGAATTTTTAACCTCTTTCAGCTTTTAAAGCCAGAACGGGGTTGTTTTATTTTTTAGCATTATTAATCAATACTAATGGAATGGAAATCTTGTGACGCAAATGATCGATTGTGGTTCCCAATAGTAAATCTTTAAATCCAGTATGGCCATGCGTACCCATAATAAGTAAATCGAATTTGCCTTTATTAACCAATTTTGGAAGTACTTTGTTGGGCTTCCCAAAACCAAGTAGGGTTTTGACGTGGAAACCTTTTTCTTGAAACATTTCCTTGTATTCTAATAACAATTTTTCGTCAATGGTGGTTTCGTGATCGTCGGTTTGTTTACCATACATCATAGCACCAACAGTTTCTACCACATGAATCAGCGTATATTTAGCCTCTTTTCCACCCATATTAAAGGCGTAGTTAATGGCAGTTTCATCGGCAAAAGAAAAATCGACGGCAATAGCAATTTTTTGAGGGAGATGCGCCTCGGTAGCATTGAATTGCAAGGCCATATTATGTGGCGAATGATTTTGTATGGTATATTTTGTCTTGGTTAAGAATGGTTTTATAACAATATAAAGTAGTAAAATTAAGAAACCGATGGCCAGAGGCACTACTGTTAACCATAGCACCATTGGGTTTTGAGACTCCGTTAACCAACCTTGAATCTCGTCAAAAACCAATTTGGCGTTGAGCGAAACAATAATCAAAGCTATCGTCCAAGCTGCTATTTTTGTTATCGTATTGATATGGAAACCATTCATTTTGTTTTTATCGCTTACAAAATGGATCAATGGAATAATAGCAAATCCCAATTGTAAACTCAAAATCACTTGACTGAAAATGAGTAGTTTCCCTGTGACACTTTCGCCATAAATCAAGATTACAATAACTGCTGGAACTATGGCTATTATTCTGGTAATAATACGACGTACCCAAGGCTGAATCCGTAAATTCAAATAGCCTTCCATCACGATTTGACCCGCTAAAGTTCCCGTGATTGTTGAACTCTGTCCAGCAGCAATCAATGCCACGGCAAATAGAATAGAAGCCCATTTAGTGCCTAAAATTGGTGCCAAAAATTTATGGGCATCTTGAATTTCGGCCACTTCATACAATCCGTTTTTGTAGAAGGTGGCTGCAGCCAAAATCAAAATAGCGGCATTGACAAAAAAAGCCAAATTTAGGGCAATCGTCGAATCAATCAGATTGTATTTTAAGGCTTGACGAATACCTTTCGGACTGCGATCGAATTTTCGGGTTTGCACCAAAGACGAATGCAAGTACAAATTGTGGGGCATTACCGTGGCTCCAATAATTCCAATGGCAATATAAAGCGCAGCTTCATTTGGAATGGAGGGAATCAATCCTAAGACCACTTTGTCTAGTTCTGGTTGGGCAAAAAACATTTCGAATACAAACGAAAATCCTATGATGGCTACCAAAACAATGATAAAAGCCTCCATCTTTCGAATGCCTTTGTTGATTAAGAAGAGGAGTAAAAAAGTATCCAAAACCGTAATCAAAACGCCTTCAATCAACGGAATGTCAAACAGTAAATTAATCCCAATCGCCATTCCGAGTACTTCGGCCAAATCACAAGCAGCAATCGCAATTTCGGCCAAAAAATATAAAATGTAATTCACAAAAGGCGAATACGTTTCACGAGACGCTTGTGCCAAATCACGTTGGGTGACAATCCCTAAACGCGCACTCAAACTTTGCAATAGCAACGCCATAAGATTACTCATCAGTAATACCCACAATAGTGAATAGCCAAATTGACTTCCACCCGCAATATCAGTAGCCCAGTTGCCAGGATCCATGTAGCCTACACTTACGAGATAGGCAGGGCCTAGAAAAGCTAAGATTTTTCTAAACGTTGATTTTTTATTTTGTGTAGTCACCGATTGGTTGACTTCTTCTAAGGAATGACTCAATTGTATAGTGTTTTAAAACCCAAATATATACAAAAAAGTTCACTTTAAATATTTTTTTAGACTTGTCTAAATAATAAGAGGTTTATTGGCAATTGGGACAAATTCCGGTTACGGTGAAATTGGTTTCTTTCACCACATAGGCTGAAGGAATTTCAAATTGAGGGACTACAGCATCCAAACAGCTCACCGATTGGCATTTTTCACAATGAAAGTGCACGTGGTTGTGCTGATGCGGATGGTTGTTGTGAGTATGTTCGTGATGGCAACTGGCATATTTTACGGTACCTTCAGGAGTAGCGATTTTATGAATACTGTCTTCGTTTACTAAGCGGTCCAAAACGCGATAAATAGTAACGCGATCACAAAGACCGTTCAGCTGATGCTGAATTTCAATATGCGATAGCGCTACTTTTGATTCGGATAAAAGGGAAGCAATGGCTGTTTTGGCAGCTGTGTTACGGGTAGTTTTCATAAAAAAAATAAATAACGCAACATTGTTGCAATAAATAAAAAAGAGGCTATCTTTGCCAATCACAAAAATACAAAAAAATGAAGAAGCAAACTTTGATTGTTCAAGACGTTTTGGGAATTTCGAGTGCTAGTATCTGTTTGGTGCATTGTATTGTTTTCCCGTTGCTTTCGGTATTGCCTATGGGAATTGCGCATAACCCTTGGATTGATGTTTTCTTTTTTGGGATAGCGGCTGTTTTGATTTTTTCTATCCTGAAAGGGGAAGCACCTTTGTATATCAAATTGACATTGCTGTTTTCCTTGTTCTTGGTATTTAATGGGATGCTTTTAGATTTTGCGTTGCATGAAGAAACCTATTTGGTTCCCATCGGAGGGCTTGGAATCATCTCAGGCCATGTTTTGCATTACTTTTATCATCAAAAAAAATGATTTTAGTGGTTTCTTTGTCTTTCAAGCTGTATTTTTGTCGTTTATTTAATTAACGGCATAACACATGAATACACCCTATCGTTTTTCAAAGGAAGAAAATTCTTTATTGGAGCACTACAGTAAAAAGAAAACTGTATCGGCAGTTTTTTATCATTTATGGGTTAATGGTGTACAACCAGAAAAGCAATTTATATTTATTGATACGGTAGAGCTTCATTTTGAAGACCAAAGCGTTCTTTTTTTTAAAATAAATGAAGAGGATACGGGATTCAGTATTTTGGAAGAGTATGATTTTGAAAAGGAGCAAGCTGCATTAGCGGCTCAATTTGACGGTGCGCTTTCTCTAAAACGAGTTAATGTTTCTGCTGCTCCATTGTGGGTAGAAAACATTAAAACTCCTTTGTTGAAGATGCAATCTCAGATCGATGAGAAATATACTGTTGGTAATTTTGTTACGATTGATTTTGAGGCTGGTGCTATCGAAATCAACTATGAGCAAGAAACAGGTATAGGCGTGATTGTATACGAAGAATTATAAAACAGTTATAGTATTGTAAACAAAAGCTTCTTGTAAAAGAGGCTTTTTTTTATGCGTAATAAATAAAATGCAACAATATTGCATTAGAAGATTTTATTTCTATATTTGCAACATAATTGCAATAACGATAAAATGAAAAAACTTCCGGTTACGGTATTATCAGGTTTTCTTGGCGCAGGTAAAACCACTTTGCTTAACCACATTTTGCACAACAAAGACGGACTGAAAGTCGCTGTAATTGTTAATGACATGAGTGAGGTCAATGTAGATGCCCGTTTAATCAAAGACGAAATGACGCTTTCTCGAACAGAAGAAAAACTCGTCGAAATGAGTAACGGTTGCATTTGTTGTACGCTTCGTGAGGATTTGATGCAAGAAGTAGAAAAATTAGCCAAAGAAAATCGTTTTGATTATTTGTTAATCGAAAGTACAGGAATTAGTGAACCCATTCCGGTGGCGCAGACATTTACGTTTGTGAATGAGGATGAGAATATCGATTTGTCTCGTTTCAGTTATATCGATACTATGGTAACTGTGGTTGATGCGTTTAACTTTTTCAAAGACTTTGGCTCTGCCCAAACCTTAGAAGATATCAAAGCCACTAATATTGAAAATGATACACGAACAATCGTTAATTTACTGGTAGATCAAGTCGAATTTGCGAATGTGATTGTGTTGAATAAAACCGATTTGGTTACCCAAAAACAACTCGAAATTTTGAAAGCCTCCATTCAAAAGTTGAATCCTGTGGCAAGAATCATAACATCGACTATGGGGAAAATTGCACCTCATGAAATACTGCATACCGGTTTGTTCAATTTTGAAGAAGCCGAAACATCAGCGGGTTGGATGCAAGAATTGGAAGGCATTCACACGCCAGAGACCGAGGAATACGGGATTTCGTCTTTCGTTTTTAGAGACCCACGACCTTTTCATCCCTATCGTTTTTGGGAATGGATGACCAATCGTTTTCCGCAAAGCATCATTCGAAGTAAAGGATTGTTTTGGATGGCTTCGCGACCCGATCAAGCCATCAATTGGAGTCAAGCGGGTGGCTCTCTTAAAGCCGAAGGTGCGGGAGTTTGGTGGGCGAGTATGCCTTTGAGCGAGCGCATGACGTTTTCAAATTTTGTCGAATTTCAAGAGGTTATAGAAGAACGATGGACTCGAGCCTACGGAGACCGTCTGAATGAATTGGTTTTTATTGGAATAGGTCTGAACGAAACTGAAATTCGTCAAGAATTAGACAGTTGTTTGTGTACTCCCGATGAACTTAGAGACTTGCAAGATGGTTTTTTCTCTAGCAAAGACCCTTTTCCCATTCCAAGAACCACGACCAGTAATTCGCCTACAGCTATTTTTAACGAAAATCTGAATTAAAAATAAAAGTCTCTAATACTCCTTATCGTCTATCTATTGTTGGTTTTGAAAATAGTGGAGATCATTAAAATCATAATTTATTCTTTGTTGTAAATCCTGAATGTTTGGTTAATTTTTGGGTAAACAGACGGCTCAATTTTATTGAGCCGTTTTTTTAAGTTATTATAAAATTATTTTTTAGATTTGTCTAAAATATTATTTACTCTAATGAAATTATTATATAGCTATTTGTTTTTCTTTTCGTTAACTATTGCTTTGGCACAAGAAAAAGCTACTCTTCGCGGACAAGTCACCTCCGAAAATCAACCTGTAGCACAGGCACAGGTTGAAATTGTAGGTACCGCTTTTGGGACGCAAACGGATAGTTTGGGCTTTTTTGAAATTCCTCAATTGCCGCTACAACGCTACACGCTTCGCGTTGCTGCTATCGGCATCAAAACCCATCAGCAGTCCATCAGCAGTGCGGATTTTAAGCATTTACTAAAAATAAATGTGGTGACGAACGAGCAACTGCTCGACGAAGTAGTGGTTTCGGGTACGATGAAAGCCGTACGTCGTTTAGAAAATCCGGTGCCAGTAGAAATCATTTCGACCACTTTTTTGAAACAAAATCCCACCGCTTCAGTTTTTGAAGGCTTGCAAAACGTCAACGGTTTGCGTCCACAAAACAATTGCAATGTTTGTAACACCGGCGATATTCGGATCAATGGGTTGGACGGCCCTTATACGATGGTCACGATAGATGGCATGCCCATAGTGAGTGCTTTGGGAACGGTGTATGGTTTGTCTGGAATTCCGAATGCGATGATCGACAAAATCGAAATCATCAAAGGCGCCGCTTCGAGTTTGTATGGGAGCGAGGCAGTAGGAGGACTCATCAATATCATTACCAAAAAACCACAAAACGCACCACAATTTACTGCCGACTTGATGACCACTTCTTGGCT
The DNA here is from genome assembly GCF_057922445.1 of Flavobacterium sp. UM26. NCBI lineage: Bacteria > Pseudomonadati > Bacteroidota > Flavobacteriia > Flavobacteriales > Flavobacteriaceae > Flavobacterium > Flavobacterium myriophylli. Next base: position 16,681 of record NZ_JBVHCY010000004.1, read on the forward strand.
GGAAAACAGTCTCGATTTGGGTTATCGCACCAATATTGGCAAAAAATCTAATGCGCTTTTTGGACTCAGCACGTTTTACAATGATTATGCTGTCGATAACAATGGCGACAATTTTACGGATATTGCTTTGCAGAAAAGAGTTTCCTTTTTTAGCCGCTGGCATTTTGAACGCCGTTCCAAAAAAGAAATGAGCCTCGTCGCCCGTTATTTGTATGAAGACCGTTGGGGTGGCGAAATGCAGTGGAATTCCAGCTTTCGAGGAGGTGACCAAGTCTATGGCGAAAGTATTTATACGTCACGCTATGAAATCTTGGGCAAGTACCAATTGCCTGTTGACGAAAAAATGAGCTTGCAATTCTCGATGGTGGGCCATGACCAAAATTCGGTCTATGGTACTTCCGTTTTTTTGGCGAACCAAAAAATTGCGTTTGGGCAATACCTTTGGGACAAAGAGCTCCAAAATCATTCGCTTTTGTTCGGAGCCGCGGCGCGTTTTACTTGGTATAACGACAACACGCCTGCCACGGCCACTTCCTCTCAAACCCCTATTTACAGTGGATTTCTCCAAGACGATATCAAACTTTCTAAGCAAACGGGCTTGCTGTTGGGCGCGCGTTACGATTATCACCCTGCACACGGCTCGATTGTCACGCCACGTCTCGCTCTGAAATGGAAACCCACCGCCACCGATATTTTACGACTCAATTTAGGAACGGGATTCCGAGTGGTGAATTTGTTTACCGAAGACCATCAAGCGCTTTCGGGTGCTAGAGAAGTCGTCCTAAAAGGCGATTTAGACCCCGAAACTTCGTATACCGCCAACCTGAATTACCTCAAAAAATTCGATACCAACACCGCGGGCGTGCTCACCCTCGAAGCTTCGACTTGGTACACCCATTTCAAAAACCGCATCATTGCCGACTATGATACGAATCCCAACCAAATCATTTATGCCAATCTCGATGGTTTTTCTAGAATTTTCGGAAGTAGTATTTCCTTGGATTGGGTCAGTCCGTTTGGGTTAAAAGGGACTTTGGGCGGTAGTTATTTCAATCCGTTGACCGAGCAAGAAGGCCGTCGTTTTGTGCCTCTGTTTACCGAAAAAGTCAGTTTGTCTTGGGCTTTGAGCTACGAAATCCCCAACTGGTTCCTGAGTTTGGATTATACCGGAAGTTATACTGGCAGTATGCGTTTGCCCTTGTTGTCGCCCCTCGATCCGCGTCGCGAGTATTCCTTGCCGTATAGCATTCAAAACATTCAAATCACGTACAAGAAATTCCACAACGTGGAGTTGTTTGGCGGCGTCAAAAACCTCCTGAATTGGACACCCAATCGCGGCAATCCTTTTTTGATTGCGCGTGCCCATGACCCTTTCGATAAGCAAGTCACCTTCGATAGCAACGGCGTCGCACAACCCACTCCCGACAATCCCTATGCACTCACTTTCGACCCGACCTACGCCTACGGACCCAACCAAGGCATTCGCGCTTTTATAGGTTTGCGATGGCATTTGGATTAATGTTTAGGAGCTAATCCTGCTGTCCACTATATCTCTTGTGGCGAACCCCGCCACAAGAGGATGCCGTTCCCATCAGGGCTAGGAACGTTAGCGCAATAAAATTTCAATTTTTAAGTACCAAATTCCAAATCCCAAAAAGTGTCACCCTGTGCGTACTTGAAGGACAAATTCCAATCATCGCAGGGAACCGCTCCCCTCTAGAGAGGGGCTGGGGGTGTGTTTTTTAAATTCCAATTTATGTGACTTTGAAACTAAGCTTAATTAGTCCAAAAACAAAAACAATAATAGCATTGAATTTTTTGTAGTTAAAACTGTATATATTTGAGAAAACTAAAGTCTGACTCTTATCAGACCTATCTACTATTTGGCGGATAGATTCTGAGATTCGGGATTTTACAATATAAATTTTACTATGAAAGGATATCTTATTTTTATTATTTTGATAATATGTACTAATTGTCAACAATTTAAAATAGAAGAAAATTTAGATTATATACAATGTGAAGGTATTAAGATAAAAGAAATAACAAATTTTAATAAAAGTTATATTTCTAAAGGAAGTTATAAAAAAGGAAATGATACCGTTATTTCAAAGTATGAAATTGAATCAAAATATTCTTTATTGGTAATTAAATTAAAAAATGTTGCCAAAAATTATAAATTAAACATACATCCGAATACTCTTCCTACTTCTCCTGGTTTTTTTAGAGTTATCGGTGCTTCAAATGTATATGATGTGCAGTTTACTCCATCAGTTTATAAAAATGATTATAAAATTACTGAGATAGATTTCACATCAAATACTCAAATAAATAGCCCCATTAACAATGACACAATAAAAAGTTTGAACTTAAAATTTAGCGAATTTCAATTAAAAATTAATAAGCAGGAAGATAATTTAATAGCAACGAGTAGAATTGTATATTATGATATGGAAAATTTAAGCGCAAATTTTTTGTTTTACACAATAAAAAATGAAACTTATCTTTTTATTTTGACTCCCATTAAGGGTAAAGGTGTAATAGAAGACAATACATTATATAACTATTTATTCACTGTCAAATAAAATAAACATTGCGCATAAATCCATCCGCCAACACACGTAGCCGTTGTAAAACTCAATTAAAAAAGTAAAATTTAATAATACGCACAAAAACAAACCTCGTTTAAGGATATTTAAGCGAGGTTTATTTTTAGTTGTAGTCCTTAAAAATAGGTTTCTTAAGTTATAGATTGTAGTTTTTAGTAAAGTTGGTTTGACTATTTTTGGGATGACAATAAGCGGAGATTATTTTGCAGATCGATGTTAGTTGCTAATGAATGACGACACATTTATTGAAGCATTTTAGATAGTGAACTTTAACGATTAAAATATAACATGACAATCCAAATTATTGAAACAGAACCAACAGATATTGAGGTGATTCCTCTAATTGAAGAATTATCAGCAGAACTTGGAAAACGGTTTGGTGATACAGGTAAAAATTCATTTCAAGGATGGGATGGACAAAGCACTAAATCGGTTTTTGTAAAAGCAAGTTTGACAAACGAAGTTGTTGGCTGTGGTGCTATTAGGCCAATTTCGAGTGATATAGCAGAAGTGAAAAGAATGTTTTCAAAGTATAGTAGAAAAGGTATTGGAGGAAAAGTATTAGATTACCTTGAGGATAAAGCAAAAGCATTAGAGTACAAAGAAATTTGGTTAGAAACGAGAAGATTAAATCAAGAAGCCTATGCTTTTTATTTAAAAAAAGGATACAAAGAAATACCCAATTATGGAAAATACGTTGGTAACGAAAAAGCAATATGTTTCGGAAAATTAATTTCAAAAAAATGAATCAAGGAAGTGGTTGTTCGGTAATTCATAGGAATTTAAATATTTATAGAAGACAATATTTTGTCTATTTTAACGAAAAAAATGAAAGAGTGATTTTCGTAACTTTTAATAAAAGCAAACTCACAGTTATAGAGAAGATTAAAGGTTTTCAGATAGATGAGAGTGATAATTGGAAAAAAGAAAAGGAAAATTGGTTTGATGGTTGTAGCAAACATTGGGAAATAAAAATTAATTTAACAACCAGGGAAATATTTGATTTGGGAAATAATGGTGTTGCATAAAAAGATTTATTCAGATGACATACGTATGCAAGTATTTCTATTTTTAAAAAAGCAGTATAACTGCATACATCTGCCTTTAATAAGTACAGTATGTCGGTTTATGATGTAATATAGAAAAGAAAAGACATTGTTTTTCATAACTATAGATGTAAAAAATATGAGAAAAGTAATCCTTTTGAGTGCCGTATTTGTGAGTAGTCTGATTACTCTACAAGCACAAAATCAAACCATTAACTTGAAATTTGACGTGACAAAATTTCAAAAGCAAGAACTGACCATCGAAGGAAAGACGCTTAAAGTAAGAGCCTTTGAAAACACGATATATGTAAGCAATCCAGTAGATACTGCTTATCAAAAAATGAACATTTATATTCCAGAAGAATACTTTACTAATCAAACCCTAAATGGCTATACAGTTCAAACGGCTCCTATTTTTTTTCCGAATAAAGTTGGAGGATATATGCCAGCTAAACCAGCTACAACCAAAGACAACCCAATGGGAATGCGTCCTCCAATTAACGGAGAAGCTCCTTCTATGGGTAACAGACCTCTAGAAGGATTGCCTCCAATGCGAGAAAGAATACCCTCAAAGCCACTTACAGTAGTAGCCGCACTAGCTAGAGGTTACATTGTTGCTTCAGCTGGAGCTAGAGGAAGAACCTTAAAAGATCAAATGGGGAATTTCACAGGCAAAGCACCAGCTGGAATTGTAGATTTGAAAGCTGCGGTTCGCTATTTGAAATATAATGATGCCGTGATGCCCGGAGATGCTCATAAAATAATTTCAAACGGCACAAGTGCAGGTGGAGCTATGTCCACTTTACTAGGAGCTACGGGAGATGCCGTAGACTATGAGCCCTATTTAAACGCCATTGGTGCGGCAAAGGCAAGCGACGCAATTTATGCAGTTTCAGCCTATTGTCCTATAACCAATCTAGAACACGCAGATATGACCTATGAATGGCAATTTAACGGAATAAACACCTATAAAAAAGGAGGGCCATTTGCTCCAAAAAATGCGCAACCACAAGAACTGACCACCAATCAAATAAAAGTATCCAACGAATTAAAAGAATTGTTTCCTGCTTATTTAAATAGTTTACAGCTAAAAGATAAAAAGGGCAACCTACTGTCATTGGACAAAAACGGGGATGGTACGTTTAAAACCTTAGTTCAATCGTATGTGTTGGCATCTGCTCAAAAGGCACTGGATTCAGGAATTGATTTGTCTGAATTTCCGTTTGTAACAGTTGCTAAATCAAAAGTAGTAGGACTTGATTATGAAGCGTATTTAAAGTTTATTGGTAGACAAAAAACACCTCCAGCTTTTGATGCTTTAGACCTTTCAAGTCCAGAAACACAACTTTTTGGGACAACAACAATCGATACACAGCACTTTACAACATATAGTAAAATGCATTCAACTCTTACAGCTACAACTGTTGATGATCACGTGATAAAAATGATGAACCCGATGCATTACATTGGCGTTTCGGGGGTGGCGACTTCTAAGCATTGGCGCATTCGTCACGGGTCTAATGACAAGGATACGGGATTAGGGATTTCGGTGATGTTGGCCACTTTACTTGAAAATAATAATCTTAAAGTAGACTTAGCTTTGCCTTGGCAAAAACCGCATAGTGGCGATTATGATTTGGAAGAATTGTTTCAATGGATAGATGGGATATGTAAATAGCTAATGTTAGTTCAGTTTGGGGCTTTAGCCAAAATCTATAGTAGTTTTGGCTAAAGCCTCTACATTTTTATGATTATATCCTCTCGCTAAAGCGAGAGGCAATTGATTTTCCCGCAATCAATTAATAAGCATTATTTTATTGATGCGATATAAATTCAAATCCGATTTGTAGGTTTAGGCTACTTTCAAAATACCTACAAGGTCTGGAAAAAGACCTTGCAGGAAAACATCTTAAATCATTACAAGTTTATGACGTCCTTGTTCACGAAAAAAGGATGTATTATCGGATTTCCTGCAAGGTTTCTTTTAACCTTGTAGGTATGCTCTGTTAAAACACCTACAAGGTCTGGAAAAAGACCTTGCAGGTGAAGCAATTTTTTTTTGAAAAAAATGGATAGGAATGGGCTTTAGCCCATTCATTAATGTTAGTTCAGTTTGGGGCTTTAGTCAAAATCTAAACTAGTTTTGGCTAAAGCCTCTGTATTTTCTATAATTATTTTCTCTCTCTCGCTAAAAGAAAATCCAGAGATTACCAATCATTTTTTCTGTTCTGAAAACCAAATATTCTCGCCTAGCCCTGATGGGAGCGGCATCCTTGCTTGACGGGGTTCGGCAAGCAAGATATAGCGGACAGCAGGACGACTCGTGTGGTGAGCAGGTTGGTGGTGCTCCTCAAACTAATGTAAAAAAGCATTCGTTTTTTGGGGATAAAAGTTATTTTTACGGCTCAAATGCGCACGATATGATTTTGAAAACAGCAAGTCTGGCGGATATTCCAGTGATTTGGGATATTTTGCAAGCAGCGATTGCCCAACGTAAAGAAGACGGTAGCACACAGTGGCAAGACGGTTATCCGAATTTGGAAACAGTGACCGACGATTTTATAAAAGGATATGCCCACGTATTGGTCGAAAATGAGGTGGTGGTAGCTTATGCGGCTATCATTTTTGGAGAGGAACCGACCTACAACGACCTGCAAGGTGAGTGGTTGAGCGATTCGGATTATGTGGTCGTGCATCGTGTAGCCACAGCACCTGAGTACAAAGGAAAGGGAATTGCCACGCTTTTGTTTGAGAAAATTGAAGCGTTGAGTGTTTCGAAAAACGTGTTCAGCATTAAAGTGGACACCAATTTTGATAACTTTCCGATGTTGAAAATTCTCGATAAATTGGGTTATTCTTATTGTGGTGAGATTGTGGTTCGCGGGGCGCCACGAAAGGCTTTTGAGAAGTTGTTGAAATAGGATGAATTTATATGTAAAAAATCCAGCAATTGTTTGTGGTTGCTGGACTTTTTGGTTTTAATTGTAAATCATTTTATAGTTGATTTCCTCGGGGGCTAACAGGCGTGCCCGATGGCTAAAATCGACTAGTATTTTGAGTTCCTCCAATTCGTGGCGATTCAGCAAAATGATGAAGTTGTTTTGCAGGGTTGGAATGGGAATTTTCTTTTCATAGATAGAATTTTCATATTCCTTTTCCCAGTACGCGCTGTCTATGGAGTTGAGGTACACCCTAAATCTATCAAATTCCACCGCATCAAAGTTGAAGGTCAAATTGTTAAACGAAAGATTGTACAGCGAACTATGCGTACAATAAAATAACAGTCCGTTATTGGTTCTATTTAAAATGTTTAGGGTGCACATCGTTTTTGGTTTTAGCGAATTACAAATGCGTTAATGATTTTGGCTACTTCTTCTTGAGAAGCATCGGGTTTTAAATCGAATAGGATGCTGAATAATGATTTTTTATCTACTTTTTTCTCCAAGTTTAGGTCTTTGTTTTGACCGTAAACTTTTGCCCATTCGTTGCGTACTTTTGCCCAAAGGTCTTTGTTTTTTGCCCACCATTTTTGCGCCAATTGGCATTTTTCGTCAGGCACTTTGGTGTAAATATCCATTCCTTTTTCTTGTGCCAAAAGCACATCCGAACCTCCTTCTGTACGAATCAATTTGTCGTTGTCTTGTTCGTGAATCCATCCTTTTGGAGTGATTTCGTGTATGTTTCTTCTTTTCAAAACATTGTAATCGTTACGTTGTGTGTGTTCTCTTCTAGGCAAAGGCGCATCGGTAGTGTTTTTCCAAGACGTCACGCCATCTACTGTGGCCCAAGAAGCAGAGCCTTCGTATCTTGGACTGTCGTCTACTTGGTATACTTTCTGTGTCCATTGGCCTTTTACGGTTTTAGGGTCAAGTTTTTTATACTTCCAAGTAAGGTCTTTGTGAAACTGCAACAAATCGGTGTTTTCGTAGAGCCAGTCTTGTCGCCAGTGTTTTACAATGTCTTCTTCTTTGTTGCCTGTAATGAGGAGGTGTTGCAAAACCAATTTGTTAGGCGTGTTTTCTACCAATTCTACCCATTCCAAAGCCGTTTCGTGTTTGGTTTTTGAGGGTTTGTAACTAGCGCTATCTTTTGGATAGTCAAAGGTTTCGGTAAAATTGAATTGTACTTCATAACAACCACACATCGCTTGTATGGCCTTGATGTCTTCTTTTTTCTTGGCATTTTGTCCAAAACTAAGGGTCGTACTTAGTGCAAGTGCACTTAAGATAAGCATTGATTTTGTTTTCATTTTTATTAGTAAGGGTTAAAATTATGCGGACAAAAATACTATATTAATTTAGAATAAATAAAAATAAAGTATATATTTGCCGAAAATAATTAAGATTAATTCTAAATAATGAAAAAGAGTATAGCGGTTATTTTCTTGTTATTGCCAGTATTTACAGGCTATTCCCAGCAAAAGGAGCAAGATTCGCTTCGGGTTAATCCGCTGCAAGAAATTGTGGTGACCGGACAAATAGAACCCCAGTCTTTGAGAAAATCGGTTTTCAATGTTCGGGTGATTTCGAGTCAGGACATCAAAAATTTAGCAGCGAATAACTTGGCCGATGTCTTGAATCAATATTTGAACATTACCGTAAGGCCTAGTAGTTCTGATGGGCGTTCTACCGTTTCTTTATTTGGTTTAGACGGGCAATATTTCAAAATATTGGTCGACAATATTCCATTAATTGGCGAGGCAGGTTTGGGGAATAACGCCGATTTGTCTCAGATTAACTTGGACGACATCGAACAAATCGAAATCATTGAAGGCTCGATGGGCGTGACGCACGGTGCCAATGCCGTAAGCGGTGTGCTCAACATAATTACTAAAAAAGGGTCGCGCTACAAATGGAGTTTGCGCGCCACGACCCAAGAAGAATCGGTACACAACGAATTCTCACTTTTTGACAAAGGACGCCATATTCAGGCTTTGGCACTTTCTTATGCACCCAACGAAAGATGGTTTTTTAATGCATCGCTGAATCGGAATGATTTTCAGGGTTTTTTGGATGGTAAAAAAGGGAAGGATTATTTCGAAAATGATGCCACACGCGGCTATCGCTGGTTGCCCAAAGAACAATGGAATGCTACCACGATGTTAGGCTACCAAAAGAACGCTTTTCGAATGTTTTATAAGTTCCAATGGCTCAATGAACGTGTCGATTTTTACAACAGTACGGTACAGTCGGGCTATTCGCCAACGCTTGGTTCTTACCGCTATGCTATGGACAAAAGGTATTGGACGCAACGATTTTTCCACAATTGGAATGCTTCTGGAAAACTAGAAAGCGGAATGAGTTATACTGTTTCGCTTTCGCATCAAAAACAACAACGCGACACCGAAAACTTTAGGTACTATCTATTTACACAGCAAGAAAAGGAAGCTGTGAGACAAAAAGACCAAGCTATGGAAGTGTTGTATAGCACTGGAACGCTAAGTAATTTTTTCAAAAGCAAGAAAATAGATGTGCAATTGGGGTATGAAGTGGTGAGTAATTTGGGCTATTCTTTGGTGCAAGAAGGCAATAATCTATTTGCTCCGATAGCGAAACGCTTGAACAATTACGATTGGTTTATGAGTTCAGAAATCAAAGCGACGCCTTCTTTTTCTATTCGTCCCGGAGTTCGATATTCTATTCAATCGCAATTCGACAACCAATATGCAACTTTTTTGGGTCTGCGTTATTTGTTGCCAAAAGGAATAGAACTGCGTACTTCTTTGGGGCAATCTTTCAGAACACCAACTTTTGAAGAATTGTACACCAAACAAATTTTTGATGGGCATCATTTTACAGGCAATGAAAATTTGATTCCAGAAACCAGTTGGTCTTATGAAATGAGCGCGAAGAAAACGGCATTTTTGGATTCGGGTCTGCAAGTGTCGCATACGTTTACCGCCAATTATCTCAAAGTCAATGACCGTATCGATATGGCATTGGCGCGATTCAATGCCGAGACGGGTAATCCCGAATACGAGTACATCAACATCAGCCGCTATCAAATGTGGAATGTTTCGACCACGAATCAGTTCAAGGGCAAGAATTGGTTGCTCAATTTGGGTGCTTCTTTGGTAGGTGTTTCCCAAAGAATCGACAATCAAGTTTTTGTGTCAGATGACCGGTTTTTGTACACCTTCAATGCCAATACTAGCGTATCGTATACGCTACCCAAATGGAAAACGATTGTTTCGGCCTACTACAAATACAGTGGAAAAACCCAGCAATTCATAGAAAGTAGTGCTGCGTATGTGATTTCCGAAATAGACGACAGCCATTGGTTGGACGCGACCATACAGAAGAATTTTTTCAGCAATACACTCGAAACGACTATAGGCGCGAGAAACTTGTTCGACATCAAAAATATCAATCAAACTAGAACCGGAGAAGGGGCAGGACACGCCACGTCCAACCAAGTAATGCTGGCTTACGGACGTTCCTTTTTTGTAAAACTGACCTATAACCTTAATCTTTAATATAAATCAACTTTTTATGAAAAAAACCTTTTTAATTTTAGCCTTAGCCTTAGCTACCTTAAGCTCTTGTTCCAACGATGACGAAGGGAACAAACCAGAAATTCCTTCCTTAGGAGCGATTTTACAACCTGCAGTAGGTGGGCCAAATCAGCCGAATCAAGTCTATGTAGATTTGAGTACCAGCAAAACCGATGCGATTCCGAGAGGGTTTTGGGATTTCGGATTTTCAACAGGTGCAGAATACCGAGTAATCCTCAACGGAGCTTTAAAAATGGCCGTAAAAAAACTAGAAACTACTGACATTACCTTGCCTCAAACGGCTGATGCTGCCGTGGCAGTTGGCGGGGGGACAACTTTGGCCAGCAATGGTTTTGTCGATAATCCAACGGGAGTTTTAGAAGGAGCGGGAGCAGGAGTGGGAACGGCCATCGCCGCGGTGGCTGCCAACGATGCCGAGAACAAAGTCTACTTGGTCAATCTAGGTTTTGCGGTTTCGACGACCACGCCAGGCGTTGGCTCGGTGAGCCTTGACGGCGAAGCGAGAGGCTGGAAAAAAATCAGAATACTACGCAACGGAAACGGTTACAAAATCCAATATGCGGACTTGAGTGCTACTACTTTTACAGAAAAAACCATTGCCAAAGACAGCAATTTCAATTTTACATTTTTCAGTCTGTCCGAAGGCAAAACAGTAACGGTTGAGCCACAAAAAACCAAGTGGGATTTGAATTTTACGCCTTTCACCAATTATTTACCCACAGGAACCGCTGAGGTAACCTATGGCTATTCCGATTTTATCGTGACGAACAGATTGGGCGGCACACAAGCCTACCAAGTTTTGGTTGCCGATGGTGGTAGCTATGCAGATTTTACCTTAGCAAAAGTAGTCGAAGATAAATTTACCGCTTCCAAAACCGACCAAAGAATCATAGGCTCCAACTGGAGAAGCGGAGGCGGACCAACTACCTTGCCAAGCGTAAGAACCGACCGTTTTTATGTGGTCAAAGATGCCGCTTCCAACTACTACAAAGTGCGCTTCCTCGCGATGAGCAACGAAGCGGGACTAAGAGGAAATCCTACGTTCGAGTATGCCAAATTACAATAACTGTCTAGAATTGTAGTTAGTTTTTTTATTTTGTTATTGTTAGTCAAAAGGTTGCTTCGGCGGCCTTTTGTGTTTTGGGATAGCGTCTTATAAAGTGTTGGTGTTGTTTTTTTAAGGAGCTACTCCTGCTGTCCGTTATAATCTCCGCCTCGCGTGGCTTTTTGGGCTAGGTCGCAAAGGAGCTTCTTTTAGTCGCTCTTTCCGTCCTGCCCAAAATAGCCACCCGAGCCAGAGGATTTCCACTCCCATCAGGGCTAGGAACGTTAGAACGAGAAAAATCCCATAGAAGGTCACCCTGAGCGCAGTCGAAGGGCAAATTCCAATTTTTACGGGCACTGCTCCCCTCTAGAAATCGAAGATTCAACGACTCAAAATAAAATAAAATATGGAGTTATAGGGGCTGGGGGTGTGTTTTTGTCGAATTCCATCCTTATACTTTCTCAACCATCCAAAACAACAAGATGATAACTACAAACGATAAACTAGTGTGAATTTTGTAATGGAAATTGTATATATTTGAGGAAGTAAAGTATCAATCTGTTATACCATCTATTAGTTATCAGTACTAGTAAAAAGGAGCGTCAATATTGAAACAGTGAAATATTTTATTACTTTTACCCGAAAAACAATGTCATACAATTCAAACCAACTAAGAGATTTTTCAACACTTTTTTCTAGAAGTGAAGTAAATCGTTGGCTAAAAGGAGATTTTGATTCCATTGACATTAAGCTTAAAAGGTATAATCTTGTAGAGCAAAATAAAGGTAAATCTTATCTTAAATTTCTTCGAAATACATATCGAATTCTCGAAAAAAACTACCCAAATGAATATGTATTAAAAAATGAGTTTTTAAACAATTGGCTAAAGAAAGAATTAGGAACTAGCAATTCTGTCATATTCAATGAATTTAGAATTGGTAAAGCTATTGCTGATTTGGCTATGTTCAATGGAGTTTCTAAAGTATTTGAAATTAAAACAATTTTAGATAAGGAATATAGATTGTCGAATCAACTTAAAGAATATAAGAAAATTTTCAATGAAGTTTATATCATTGTTCCAAACGTACTTTTATCAAAATATTCAAGTTTTGACGATTCAGTCGGTATAATTTCCTTTGATTCTGATTCAAAAGAGTTTGAACTTGTTCAAAAAGCAGAGAGAATTAACAAGATAGATTCGAACACTTTAATGGAAGTTCTTCATACGAAAGAATATTTAGAAATTTCAAAAGCATATTTTGAACAACTCCCTGAAATGAATTCCTTTAATCAATTTGAGATTTGTAAAGAACTCATATCAAAAATACCACAAGAAGATTTGAATAATTTATTTATTACTTCTATGAAAAAACGAAATATAAACAACCAGTTTTTCAATAAGGTAAATAGTGAATTTAATCAGATATGCCTATCTATGAATTTCAAAAAACAGGATAGAGATAACCTAATTAATGGTTTAAAAACAAATACTATTTAGATTATGTATTTCCCTTACTTAAGAGCAAGACAATTTGAATTAATTAGTTTGAGAGAACTAGTAAATGATGGTAAATTACAAAATATTACACCAGTATTAGAACCAGTAAAAGAAGGTTTCAATAATCTTAATTTAGTCCACAAAGTTTTTCAAGAAAAAGATTTTAACGCTTATTTGATTGTTAATCCTTTTAAAGGTGAAAAAGCTGGCGATAAAGAGTTTTTTCTTACTTATCTTTCAGAATTAGAAAACACTAAATTCTTGCCAGCATTTCATTATTCTGATAATGCAGATTATATAATTTCAAATATTGAAAAATATAATTTAGATAATTGTCTAATTATATGTCTTGATAATTTTTCAGATGAAGAAAGTTTAAAAACACTTTGTTCAAATGAAAAAATCAGTAAGATTATGCTTTTAGAACCTCATAAGTATAGAAGTTTAGACAGAAATATTAAAGGTTTAGGGAAGTTTTACATAAGATTAGATGATGTTTTCGAAAAGCAACAAAAAAATGCCGATTTTTTAGATATTAAAGCTCATAAATTTACAGAAGAACACTTGTATTATGACAAAGATGGTTATCAAGCTTTTGCTGACTTTACGGCATTGCCAAGTGAATTTGTAGAAGGAGGTAGCACACCAAGAGCTGTTGTTATACACCTTACTTATTTAAATAAAGAATTAGAAAATCAAATATGGATAAGACACTTTACTTCTAAAGATGTTGACTCCATTGCCAACGTACAGGGTAAATTTGCTCAAGCAGCTGAAAAAGCAGTCGATTTTTGCGATAGCTTACCTTTGTTGAATTCTGCAACAAATGAATTAAAAACATATTTGGAAGAAGGTAGATATCCTGGTTTAGGAACGGTAAAAAAAATTTCCATTAAAAATCATTTGCTAATTATAAGTGACTTCCTAAATTAATGCTATGCAGTTTGTATGTAAAAAATGCTTTTCTGATAAAGAACTAATTGGGTTCATTGTTTCACAAGGAAAAACAGGAAATTGTGATTGTTGCAAAAGTGTAGATGTTGAAACTGTCGAATTGATAGAACTTTTAGACTTCTTTAAAGAGCTGTTTGATAACTTCCAAGTAAAACAAGAAGGTAAAAGTTTAATTTCCTTAATTCAAGGAAACTGGAACTTATTTAGCGATTTGAATTGTGGTCATAAAATATTGAATGAAGTCCTTAATCAAACTGATTCAACAATAAGTAGTTCTGAAGATTTAGTAGATTTTAGTGAAGAAATTCTTGAGAATATAAACTATTGGTCTTTCTTAAAAGAGCAATTAAAATGGGAAAGAAGGTACTTTACAAATATTGATACTTTAACGGAAGATTTAGGTTGGGATAGTTTTTTTGAGAGCAAAACTATCGTAAATGAAGATGAAGAATATTATAGAGCAAGATTACATCAAAACTCTCAAGAAGAAATTTATCCAATTGATAAAATGTCATCTCCTCCCGCACAATATGCTTCAGCTGGACGTGCTAATCCAATAGGAATACCTTATCTTTATTTAAGTGATAATCAAGAAACTATTTTGTATGAGGTTAGGGCTTCATATTTGGATGAAATTTCAGTTGCCATTTTTACCAAAAACGAAGAGTATCAGAATGAAATAATAATTTCTGATTTCACAGAAATCCCTACTTTATATCATCCAAACGACGTTAACAAGAAAATCAAATCTACATTATTAAAGCAGTTAATAAGTAGAGACTTATCTAAACCAATGAGAAGATATGATTCTGAAATAGATTATATTCCTACACAGTTTATTTGTGAGTTTATCAAGATATTTACCAATGTTCAAGGAATAAAATTTAGAAGCTCTCTTCATAATACTGGTTCTAATTTGGTGCTTTTTAATCAAGAAACTATGAAATGTAGGAGCGTTAAAAAGGTACAGATTTCCAAAGTTAATATAAAAGCAAGAGAAATATAAAAGCCCTGCGCTAGCACGAGCGTCACCCTCCTACCCACAATCATTAACTAAACCAAAACCTAAAAAAATGTAGCTAGTCACGTTTTAGCTTTGTTGGTTTGCCATAACTTTGGGCAAATCTGAAAAAAGAGTACTTTAGTTAAAAACCTTTTGAGACAGTACTACAATTACATCATTTAAACAAAACAGAAAACAAACAAAATATGAAAGTGCCTTTTTATCTTTTTTTAGCTATTACTTTACATTCTTTCGCTCAAGTAAAAGTGATTAACGGTGAAATAAAGGATATAGAAAATAAAGCTGCCTTACACTACGCAAATATTGGAATTGCCAATAAAAATACGGGAACGGTATCAAATTCTGAGGGGAAATTTTCTTTAAAAATGGATGAAAGCGTCAATGAAAATGATGTAGTCACTTTTTCTTATGTGGGTTATCAATCAAAAACAGTAGCCGTATCACAACTTACTCTTCCGAATAACATAATTGAATTAACGCCTTTGAAGAATCAATTAGATGAGGTGGTGGTCAAATTTGTAAAACCAAAGCCTAAAGTATTGGGAAGAAATTCGAAAGGTCTTGGACTAATGCACACTAATTTTTATACCTATTACGAAAAAAATGTTGACGACCGATTGAGTAAAGAAGTTGGAATGAAGTTTACACTAAAGAAAGATTGCAAAATAAATGATTTGAATTTTAACATCACTTCAAATGAATTCAGTTCCCTAAAATTTAGGTTGAATTTTTATAAAATTGAAAATGGATTGCCATCAAATCGTATTGTAGAAAAAGATATCGTTTTTGAAATCAAAGATGAGTTTAAAGGTTGGTTTAAGGTAGACTTGAAACCGTATGAAATATATTTGGATAAAGAAACAGCAGATGTAGCAGTTACCATTCAATGGGTGGAAAGCAAAAAGGCAAATCAGAAAAGCAAATACTTTGGCATTTCAACAGCAAAGTCAATAACTGAAACCAGTTTTTACAGAGAAAAAGCAATGGATAGTTGGAGTAAAAGTGGACAAAGTATGAGTTTTTACCTCAATACAATGTGTAGATAAAAAAAGAACGCAAAACAGTAGTTTCTAAAAAAAAGGCTGGTTGGGTACATCCCTATCCCATAAACCCGATAGCGGATTTACAATCCGTACCTTTTCCAATAAGCGACTAGAATAATTCCCTAAACCTCGGATTGATAATTTATCAACGCGTTTTTTTTGTGTTCTGAAAACCAAACGTTCTCGCCTAGACCCGATGGCAGCGGCATCCTTGCTTGCTCCCGTTTTTAGAGACTAAGCGATAGTAGGTAAATAGAGAAATGAAATTATTTACTTGTTGTTTTCACGTGAATGAAGTTCTGACTTAATTTTCTTCAATGTGACTGCATTGAAAATTAGTAAAGGGATAAAGGTAAAAGGAATTACTATAAATACAAGAAAGCTTGGTTTTTGAAAGGTGAGCCATATGCCTAAAACGAGAAGAACTAGCAGCATACCAGACAGTACGCCTATTATTGTTTTTATGGTTTTCTGTTGTTTGATTAGTTCTTCAATACTTAATTCACTTAGATTTTTACTCTTCATTTTGCTATTTAGTTTTTAATTAGTTCAAGATTTTTTATGGTACCAATGGGGGCAATTTTTACATTTTGATTTCCTTTTGTAAGGTAAAAATAGTACATACTGTTTGTTTCAATTAAATAAACATTTTCTGAATTACCATCGCCGAAGGTCATTTTGGTATTGTATTCAAGTTTGTTGTTGGCTATTCTTTCAGCAATTTTTTCTCCCATTCCAAGTCCAATTCCAAGAAAAAAACAGAGTAAAGTAGTTAAAAAAAACACGATAACCAGATTGGAAAAGAAAGTTCTGGTTTCAGTTTCATTTAAATTTGGTTTGTTTTTTAAAATATTTTTTTGAATCCAATTTTTATGGCTTCTTTTGGATAAGTAGTTAGGGATAGTAAACAAAATGGCTGAAATAACAACTAATGCGAGTAGTAAAATAGGATGTGACGTTAAAATAGCTATTGGACTAACAAGGATATCTGTAATGGATGAATAATTTAAAATGTTTATTCCGATTTGGTTAAAAAATAGACTTTCTTGAAGTAAACCCATTAGTATTAAGTACAGATAACCGAATGAAATAAATTTTTGTAGTTCCTCTAATGTCTTCATAAATTGTGTTTTGTTTCAAAAATAATCAAAATTGTAAAACGTAAGAAAGAAAAGTTTTATGTTTTTGTATGAAGTGCCTATCGCGATAGCGCAGATTTGCAATCCTTGTCTACTCTAATAAGCTACTAGAATAATTCCCTAAACCTCGGATTGATAAATAATAAGAGACTTTTCTTTTTTGTATTCTGAAAACCAAACGTTCTCGCTTAGCCCCGATGGGAGCGGCATCCTTGCTTGCCGGGGTTCGGCAAGCAAGATATAGTGGACAGCGGGACGACTCGTGTGGGAAAGTTGGTATGGCTGCTCCTAAAAATCCATACCATTATTTTAGTTTGTAAGGTGGATAAAATAGCCTTTGGGCGCTTGCTGTGTATTGCGGTTATTTTCCTTATTTTTGGCGTATGACTTCAGAGACTACGGTGCAATACGATTATATTTTTACTGGGGCGGGCTTGGCGGCTTTGATGACGGCGTACAAAATGGTGTCGTCTCCTGCTTTCCAAGACCAAACCCTTTTGTTACTCGACGAAGATGCCAAAAAAACGAACAATCGTACTTGGTGTTTTTGGAGTACTTCGCCCAGTATTTGGGATGGTGTCGTGGCGAAGCATTGGGACGTGGCTTGGTTTGCTTCGCAAGCGTACAGTCGGAACTTGCCTTTGCAGCCGTATCGCTATCAAATGATTCGCGGCATTGATTTTTACCAGCAAGTGTTCGCTTTGTTGCAACAACATCCTAAGGTGACTTTTGTGCAGGAAAAAGTAACCGATATAGAAGAAACCGAACAGCAAATTTTTGTAAAAACCACGGAAGCGGTCTATTACGGAAAGCGTGTGTTGAACAGTATTTATAATCCTGCTTTGGTGGCGCGTCAAAACGAATATCCTGTGCTGCAACAGCATTTTGTGGGGTGGTTTGTGCAAACGAAAGAGCCGGTTTTCACCGCAGAGAAACCGACGTTTATGGATTTTTCGGTCGCGCAAAAAGGGAATACGCGTTTTATGTATGTGCTGCCTACTTCGGCTACCGAGGCTTTGGTGGAATACACACTTTTTTCGGCCAACCTCTTGCCCACAGCAGAATACGAAACCGCCATCAAAGACTACTTACAGCAACTTGGAGTGACGAGTTATACTATTCAAGAAAAAGAGCAGGGGAGTATTCCAATGACTTGTTATCCGTTTTGGAAAGCAAATACGAAGAATGTCTTGAATATCGGCACCGCTGGAGGTTGGACCAAAGCCAGTACGGGCTATACTTTTAGGAATTCGGACAAAAAATCGGATGCGTTAGTACACTTTTTGCAACGCGATTTGCCTTTTACCGCCTTGGGAAGAAGAACTAAATTTTGGTGGTATGATTTGTTGTTGTTGGATATTCTGGACCGCAGCAACGAATTGGGAAGTGTTATTTTTTCAAAGCTGTTCCAAAAAGGAAAACCCGATTTGATTTTTAAATTTTTGGATGAAGAGACTTCTTTTTTCGAGGACTTACAAGTAATCTGGAAATGTCCAAAAGTGCCTTTTCTTAAGGCGTTGGTGAGGGTGGTGTTTCGATTGAAATAGTTTTTTAACCGCGAAGTAAGCAAGGGTTTACGCAGGGGACGCAAGGTTTTAATCTGTTCAATCTGTGTTTTTTTACCGCAAAGACGCAAAGGCGCAAGGTTTTAATCTGTGAAAATTTGTGTAATCTGTGTCTTTTTTTACCGCTAAGGGCGCGAGGGTTTACGCAAGGGACGCAAAGATTTAATTCGTGACCATTCGTGAAATTCGTGTTTTTTCTCTCAAGGACGCAAAGTTTTAATTTTATTTTAATTTGTGTCAATTCTTGAAATTCGTGTTTCTTTCTTTACATTTGCAACAGATGACAAACAAAGCTTTCATATCGAGACTCTTTTTGCTGGTTCTATTAGCAATGTTGGTTTTTCAAACCAAGCACAGCTATGACCATTTTGTTGAGCAATTAGAAGCTCCAATTTGTCATCACGAAAACACGACTTCAAAGAAACAAATCACACACGCGCACCATTATGCGCAACCTTGTTCGGTTTGTGCTTATTCTGTTAACAGTTTCTTGCCGCCTTCTTCCTTTTTTTGGAAAAGTAGTGAGGCTGTAACTGATGGTAAAACGACTAAGTTTTATTTTTCCTCAACCTTTACTTTCTATTCAGGAAGTTTATTTGCGTTACGGGCTCCGCCTGTGGTATAGCTTTTTTTAGGAAGTGAGCGTAACTTTTTGATAGACTATGATTTGTGATTAAAGCACATTTTGTAGTCAATTTAATAGCGTTTATATCACTTCAATACGTCATTTTCGAGACTCGGGAATGGCGATAATCCTATTTTAATTTTTTTTTGAATATCAAAATGCGAGCAAAAAGCTATAGTGTTTTCGTGTTCTTTTGGTTTACGGCTTTGGTTTTTTCACAAAACAAACTGAGCGGTACCATTATAACTGAAACGAAAAAAAACCTTGAAGGTTGTCACGTACACATTGGAAATAAAACGGTAAACACCAACAAAAAAGGGTTTTACGAAATCAAAGACTTGCCTTCTGGTACGTTGAAGGTGTCGTTGTCCTATGTAGGTTATCAAACTATTGATACGGTGATTACGTTGACATCGGATAGGGAATTGAATTTTGTTATGAAGCAAAATACAGAGGCTTTGTATGAAGTTTTGGTGAAACAAAAAAACACGACACCCAATCAGTCGGTACTGGAACAAAAAGTAAAAGCAGCTACGATTGAGAAGTTTAGTAATCAGTCCTTGGGCGATGTTTTGCAAGAAGTAGCTGGTGTTTCGGGTTTAAAGACTGGAAGCACCGTGGTCAAACCTATTGTAAACGGGATGTTCGGAAGCCGAGTGCCTATCATCAATAATAACGTCCGTATGCAAGATCAAGAATGGGGAACAGAACACGCTCCCAATTTTGACATCAATGCAGCGGGAAAAATAACGGTGATTAAAGGTGCTTCAGGCTTACAATACGGTGGCGACGCTGTGGGAGGTTTGGTGATTTTAGAACCAATTCAAGTCCGAAAAGACACTTTGTTTGGAAGAACGATGTTCAATTTGGCTTCCAACGGAAGAGGTGGTTCGGTCACTACAAGTTTACACAAAGGGAATGACCTAGGCTGGAGTTGGAACGTACTCGGTACCTTTAAATATATGGGAGATCGTGAAGCACCTGATTATGTTTTGTCGAATACTGGTAACCGTGAATCGAATTTTACGGGCGATGTAAAGTATACTGGAAAACACTATTTCCTGTCAGGATTTTATAGTTACTACAACGCCACTATTGGAATTTTGAGCGCTTCGCATACGGGAAGTGTCAATGATTTGTATAACTCAATCAATAACCAAAAACCTTCGGTAATCAAGGATTTTACCTATACTATCGACAATCCAAAACAAGAGGTGCAACACCATTTGGCAAAGTTGAATTATCAGTACTATTTTGATGAGACGGCTTCTCTTTCTTCGCAATATTCTTTTCAATTCAATAAGCGATTGGAATTTGATGTAAGAAGAGGTTCCTTCAATAATCTAGCGGCTTTGGATTTGGAATTGTCTACGCACAATTTGAATGTAGATTTCAAGAAAACCTACCACGATTGGCATTTGAAATCAGGAATAAATACAGGTTTCCAAAATAACTTTGCCAGTCCTGCCACGGGTATTCGTCCGTTGATTCCTAATTACGAAAAGCTAGATGCGGGTATTTACGGAATTGCGAGTGTTTCTTTATCAGACGGTTTGGTTCTAGATGGTGGTTTGCGCTATGATTTTTCAAAGGTAGATGCCAAAAAGTTTTACTTTAAAAGCAGATGGACCGAAAGAGGCTATGATGTTCTTTTTCCACAATTTGTGATACGAGAGGAGGGCGACCAAATTTTAGCACACCCTAGTTTTATTTTCCATAACCTATCGGCTAGTCTTGGTTTTAGAAAAACGTTTGACAAGAAATGGGATTGGTATACCAATATTAGTTTGGCGACACGAAATCCCAATCCATCGGAATTTTTCAGCGACGGATTGCATCACTCTACTGGAATCATTGAATTAGGGGATTTGGCACTGAAAAAAGAGCAATCGTTAAAACTGTCCACGACATTGCAAAAGGCATGGGACGTCTTTTCTTTCGAAATCAATCCTTACATTCATGCTGTACAAAACTATATGTTTCTTCGTCCTATTGGTGCCGAAACTACCATTCGTGGTGCCTTTCCCGTTTGGGAATACCAACAAACCAAAGCGCTTTTGGGAGGAGTTGATGTGCAAACCAATTGGACAATCAGTTCGCAATGGCAACATCGTTTTACGATGGCTTACATCAAAGGGGATGATCTAGACAATGACGAACCGTTGATCGATATGCCTCCTTTTCATTTTACCAATACCATCGAATTTAAGAAAAAAGAATGGCATGAGTTATTGTTGGAGTTGAAGAGTGAGGTTGTGATGAGACAACAGTCGTTTCCTAACAACAATTTCGACATTAACTTAGTGGATAGCGACGGGAATCTAACGCCAGCTTTATTAGACATTAGCACGCCGCCAGTGGGGTATCATTTGCTTCATTTTTACAGTGAAATGAAATTCAATACGTTTTACAAAACCACGACTACACTTGGGTTTGCTGTTCAAAATATATTCAATACAAATTACAGGGATTATCTCAACCGCCAACGCTTCTTCGCAGATGAAGTAGGGCGCAATTTTCAAATTCAAATAAAGTTTAATTATTAACAAACAAATTTTACACCAATGAAAACAATTCAATTAATACCTTTAGCGTTACTTACATTACTAAGTTTAAATGCTTGTAGCAACGACGATCCAAATCCAGTTAATGAAGAAGAAGTGATTACTACAGTTGAAGCCACTCTTAAAGCGGGTGATGCCGAAATCTCTCTAAAATCTAGAGATTTAGATGGCGATGGCCCCAATGCGCCTGTGGTAACGGTTTCTGGTAATTTGAAGGTGAATACTACTTATGCAGGTAGCCTTAAGATTTCAAATGAAACCGTAAGCCCCTCTATAAATCTTAATCCTGAAATAATTTCTGAAGGTGATGAACACCAATTTTTTTATCAAGCACCATTGAGTATTGGGTCATTCCAATATGTTGATAAAGATGTAAATGGGAAACCGCTTGGTATACTTTTTACTCTAACCACTGCAAAAAGCCCAAGCACTGGGAATATTACTATAACACTTAAACACCTTCCAATAAAAGGAGCTCCTGGTGTTGCTGAGGGTGATATCACTAATGCTGGTGGAGCAACAGATGCTTTGGTGACTTTTCCAGTGGCTGTAGTGAACTAGTCATTTGTTTATATGATACTATAAAGCGTTGCAAGAAGCAACGCTTTTTTTTGGAGTTAGTCAAAAGGATAATGATTAAAATCCATCGTTTGCGTTAGTAAGTTTACGTAATTACTGTGTTTTCAGCGGTTTTTGAGTATGAAAAAGCCGTAAATTTGGTGGACAATGAAAAAAATACATTTGTTATGGAAGTTATAAATAAGCCCAATAAATATGAATTGGGCGAAATGCTCCTTGAAATCGGTTCGATATTGATGGTTTCTGGAGCTAATACAGAAAGAATCAAAGTAACTATTGATAGAATAGCAGGGGCCTTTGGTTGTGGATCAGAATTAATGATTACCAATCACGGCTTGATGATTACTTTGGTGTATCAAAACAAAAATAAAACCTTTACCAGCGTCAAATGGGTCCCCAACATGCATTTAAATTTTAACTTGATTTCCGAAATCAGTATTATGAGTTGGAAAATTGTTTTAGAAGGATGGAGCGTAGAGCGCATCAATCAAGAATTAGCAACGTTAAACAGAAAGCCTTTATATCCAAGAATTTTGGTACTTACAATGGTGGCGCTTGCTGGTGCTTCTTTTTGTAGACTATTGGGTGGAGATCTTGTAGAAATGCTGGCTTGTTTTGTGGCTTCGTTTGTTGGCCTTTTCGTGAGGCAAGAGGCCATGAAATTAAAATTTAATTTTTATTTGTGTGTCTTTTTTGCTTCGGCTACAGCAGCTTTAGTTTCAGGGTTTTACTTTTACTTTAATCCTACGCTTACATACATTCATGCTTTTTCGACTTCGGTTTTGTTTTTAATTCCCGGTGTGCCAATGATGAATTCTTTTTCGGACCTGATTGATGGAAACATCTTAAACGGAATTACTCGCGGGGTAAATGTTTTAATCATTGCATTTGCCATCGCTCTCGGACTTTTAATGGGATTGTTAATTTATAATTTCTAAATCATGGATGTTTTGTTATTTTTAGAAAAAGGAATTTGGTTGGGAATTGCAGCCATTGGATTTGCTATTTTGTTCAATGTGCCAAGACGTGCTTTACTTTCTATATTCATCATTGGAGCCCTTGGGGGATTGACCAAATTTTTGTTGATAGAAAATAAAATCGGAATTGTGTTAGCGGTTCTTTGTGGTGCTTCTTTAATTGGCTTTTTGAGTGTTTTTGCTGCGCACAGACGAAACTGTCCTCCTATAACATTTGCAATACCCGCAGTAATACCTATGATTCCCGGACTGTTTGCCTACAAAGCCATGATTGGTATGATAAAATTAACCTCAGAGAAAGATCCTACAGCCTATTCAAAAATTTTCTTCGAAGCGGTTAATAACGGCTTAACTACATTTTTTGTATTGGTAGTATTAGCGACAGGTGTAGCTATTCCTTTATTGATTACAAGAAAAAAAACGGTAAAAAGGTTACAAACCGAGGAGTAATCACAAGTAATTTTTTGGAATAATAAAATGAAGATGGAGTTACTAAACTTTTGCTAAAAGAGTAGCTTTTTTCTGCCGATTTGCTTAAATTTACTACATAACTCAAAATAATTGTAACGATGAAAGTACAAATCAACACCGACAAAAACATCGAAGGACACGAGAGAGTAGAAGCTTATTTTTCTGGTGAATTAGAAAAATCATTGGCTCGTTTCGAAGATAAAATTACCCGAATCGAAGTGCATTTTGGTGATGAAAATAGTAACAAATCGGGAGTAGATGATAAACGTTGCTTGATAGAAGTGCGTGCGGCTAATAGCCAACCTATTGCGGTTACAGAACATGCTAGTAGCATCGAAAAAGCATTTCATGGGGCATTAGACAAAATCAAACGCACCTTAACTTCTACTTTTGAAAAACAAAAAGCATACTGATAAATCTTTAGCTTAGAGCTAGTTCCAAATAAAAGGGCAATGTCGTAAAACATTGCCCTTTTTTTATTAAAAAAATACAGGTTTTAAAAAGTCAAGGACGCACCCAATTGAAAGACTTGGTTTTTAGCATCGCTGTCTTTGATGACTTCTTTAAAACTACCAATATATCTTCCGTTGATAGCTAGCCCAAAAGGCAAATTAAACGACATCCCAAACGCCCAAGCACTATCAAAAGTTTTAAAATCTGGATTTTGAGGGCCGTCAATTTTATCACTTACTTTGAATCCAAATTGTGGACCCGTCTCAAAACTAACGACTTTTAGCAAATACAATTTGGCCAAAATGGGCACTTGTATGTAGCTCAAGTCAAAATCAGTAGTATTTGTGTTGAAACCTTGTTTAGAGAACTGAACTTCGGGTTGTATAAAAAGTAATTTAGGAACAATAGACATTTCTTTGTAAACGCCAAGATAATAGCCGTTGTTGCTTTTTATTTTGCCAAAATTTCCATCACTAGCCGTGGAGAAATTAGCTCCTGCGCGAACTCCAAAACCTTGTGCAAATGAACTTTGTGACAAGGAAAATAATAGAAAAGCAAGTAGAAGAGTTGGAATCGTTTTCATAATTAGATTGATTTTGATTGTTTTAGAAATCAAAAATAATTCAAAAAATGCGACAAAGCACCGATTCGTCTTGTTTTTTAGCTTTCAGATCAATGAAGTAAACAAAGCTCATAGAAAGTCGTTATTTTTGTGATTCATTCATTTAACTAAATACGATTTATGAAAACCACACTTTCTATTGGATTCCTTTTGGTAGTAGGACTTTTTACTGCTTCGGCTCAGTCTCAGCGTTCTGAAGAACAAAAAATTGCAGCTACTCTGGATGCTTGGCATAAAGCTGCGGCACAAGCGCAATTTGACGCGTATTTTGGACTAATGACCAATGATGCGATTTTTATTGGTACCGATGCTAAAGAAAATTGGAACAAAACCGCTTTTCAAGCCTTTGCAAAGCCTTATTTCGATAAAGGGAAAGCCTGGAATTTTACAGCTATCGAGCGTCATATTTTTTTGGATGCCAAGGGAAAAATTGCTTGGTTTGACGAGTTATTGAGTACGCAAATGAAAATTTGTAGAGGTTCTGGTGTGTTAGAAAAAGTAGGGAAGGAATGGAAAATCAAACATTACGTGCTTTCTATGACCATTCCAAACGAAAACGTAGACGAAGTGGTAAAAATTAAAACCCCTTTAGAAGATGCAGTTATGAAACAACTAACCGCCAAAGAATAAAACGTTTTTGTCAGCGCATTAGTATAAAAGAAGTTAGTCGCTACCCGAGCGATAGCCAATAGGCGAAGCAATAGCACAATTTGTCACTAATTGCGATCGAAATTGATATTGAAGAACCCCAACACCATCAATTATAATAATTTGTATCATCAAAATACATTGAAATTCTTGATTTATTAGTGAATTCGTGTCGGAAATTTTATAAGCGAATGTCCTTGTTTTTTGTTAAGCAAAGCGAGCCTTCTAATTTAATTGCTTATTTTTGCCCGAAATAGCAAAAAATACCGTGGGAAGTAAAAATAAATTAAAAAGGTTCAAAGAAAACGAAACATTCGATAATGTGTTTCAACCAACAAGAGAAGAGGTAGTAGGTGAGTTGTTTGCTTTGAAAGGAAAATGGAATACAGAATTTTTCAAAAATGATAATCCATTAGTTTTGGAATTGGGTTGCGGAAAAGGTGAATATTCGGTTGGTTTAGCAGAGCGATACCCCAATAAGAACTTTATCGGTATCGATATAAAAGGTGCTCGTTTTTGGAGAGGAGCTAAGACTGCCATAGAGACAGGATTAAAGAATGTGGCATTCGTAAGAACCCAAATCGAATTAATCAATCATATTTTTGCAGAAAATGAAGTAGATGAAATTTGGATTACTTTTCCAGATCCACAAATCAAATACAAGAGAACCAAGCATCGTATGACAAACTCGGATTTTTTACAATTGTATAAAAAAATCTTGAAAAAAGAGGGTGTCGTTAATCTAAAAACCGATTCAGAATTCATGCACGGTTACACTTTAGGACTTTTGCATGGCGAAGGACATGAGGTGTTGTATGCCAATCATAACGTGTATAAAAACGAAGGAAGTCCTGAGGAAGTTACGGCCTTTCAAACGTTTTACGAAAAACAATATTTAGCCATCAACAAAGCGATTACTTTTATTCGTTTTAAAATAAAATCATAAACTAGATTTTTAATTAAATCTAGTTTTTCTTCTTGATATGCAGATACTAGGTCTATTTTTTCTCGGTTTTATTAGTGCTTTTGTTGGTATTTCGCCACCAGGACTCATTAATATGACGGCAGTAAAAGTAAACCTCAAAGAAGGAAAACGTACAGCTTTATGGTTTGTTTTTGGAGCTGTTATTATTATTTTTTTTCAAACTTTTTTAGCGCTTTTGTTCGCTAGGGTAATTGATAAAAGTCCCTCGCTTATATTATTACTAAGAGAAATTGGATGTGTAATTTTTGCTCTACTGACTCTTTATTTTCTCTTCATCGCTAAAAAGCCTAAAGTAAAAGAAGGACATATCAAAAAGTACAGTAAAAGTTCCCGCTTTTTTCTTGGTATGTTACTTTCTGCCTTGAATTTTTTTCCTATTCCCTATTACGTTTTGTTAGGAATTACATTTGCTTCTTATCAATTGTTTGCCTTTGATTTACTGTCAATTTTTATCTTCGTTATGGGAGTGGTTTCTGGGGCTTTTGTTGTGTTTTATGGTTATGTGGCTTTTTTTAATAAAATCGAATCCAAAGCCGATTTTTTTATTCAGAACATGAATCGTATCATCGGAACCATTACTGGTTTAGTTACATTGATCACTTTTTGGAACATTATGAAGCATTACGGTCTTCATCTTTTTTAATCAGTCATGGAAGAAACCAATTTTTTTGAGCGTGTTTATGCTGTAGTAAGGCAAATTCCTTATGGCAAAGTCACTTCTTATGGAGCCATTGCCAAAGCTTTGGGTGCTGCTCGATCTGCTAGGATGGTGGGCTGGGCTATGAACGCTTCACATCATCTAGAAGATGTTCCGGCACACCGTGTAGTGAATCGTAAAGGGCTATTAACGGGTAAATTTCATTTTGATGGAACGAATGTAATGCAGCAATTGTTAGAAAGCGAAGGGATTGTGATTAAAGATAATCAAATTGTAAACTTTGAAACTCATTTTTGGGAGCCAGACTGCCATTTTGAATAGATACAGCTTCGGATGTTTTTCTTTGTGCCAAAAATCATTTGTTTCTGGTTTGCTACTGTTGTAATTTGTTTTGAGGTAATGAGTTTGCCTATTTTTCTATCAATATTTTCAATTCATTCCTAATTGATTCCATAATTTTCCTATTATCTTTGCAATCCAAAATCAGTCTTATTAAAAGATTAGCGATTGAATAAATAATTTAATGATGAAACTAGATAGAAAAGAAATATTAAAAGCATTAGAAACGATTACTATTGCTGGAGAAGGAAAAAATATGGTCGAGAGCGGGGCTATTGCAAATGTAGTTACTTTTGGTGATGAAGTGGTGGTAGATTTAGTATTGCACACACCTGCTATGCATATTAAAAAACGTGCTGAAGATGATATTAAAAAAACGATTCTGGAAAAAGTATCTGCCGAAGCAAAAATCAAAATTAATAGCAAAGTTGAGGTTCCAGACAAACCAGAAATAAAAGGGAAAGCCATTCCTGGTATCAAAAATATTATTGCTGTAGCCTCAGGAAAAGGTGGTGTAGGAAAATCTACAGTTACAGCAAACTTAGCAGTTTCCTTGGCCAAAATGGGTTTTAGTGTTGGAGTTTTAGACGCCGATATCTATGGACCTTCTATGCCAATTATGTTTGATGTAGAAAATGAAAAGCCTATTTCTATCGAAGTAGATGGAAAATCAAAAATGAAACCTATCGAGAGCTATGAAGTAAAAATGCTTTCAATTGGTTTCTTTACATCTCCAAGTCAAGCCGTAATCTGGAGAGGACCAATGGCATCCAAAGCCTTGAATCAAATGATTTTTGATGCCAATTGGGGAGAGTTGGATTTTATGCTAATCGATTTGCCACCAGGAACAGGAGACATTCACCTGTCTATTATGCAATCCTTACCTGTTACTGGAGCGGTTGTTGTGAGCACTCCACAAGCTGTTGCTTTGGCTGATGCAAGAAAAGGTGTCGCTATGTTCTTATCTGAGGCAATCAATGTTCCGGTTTTGGGAATTATTGAAAACATGGCTTATTTTACGCCAGAAGAACTTCCTGAAAATAAATACTATATCTTTGGTAAAGAAGGTGCTCGTAATTTAGCTACAGATTTAAATGTACCTTTCTTGGGAGAAGTGCCAATTGTACAATCTATTCGCGAAGCGGGCGATTACGGTCGACCAGCAGCACTACAAACCGATTCTATTATTGGAACTGTTTTCGAAACTATTACTCGAAATGTAGTACAAGAAACAATAAGCAGAAATGAGAATTTACCAGCTACCGAAGCCATAAAAATTACAACAATGGCGGGTTGTTCAGCGGTAAAAAAATAATAATTAAAAATTCAACCTTTAGAAGTATTCTTCAAAGGTTGAATGATTAAATAATACATTATGACAACAGAAGAATTGACCGAGAATGTAAATAAAGCATTAGATGAAATCAGACCATTTCTTAAATCGGATGGTGGCGATATAACGCTGATTTCAATCGAGGAAGACAAACATGTAAAGGTTAGACTCGAGGGTGCTTGTACCAGCTGTAGTGTTAATCAAATGACATTGCGTGCCGGTGTAGAAACTACTATCAAAAAATTTGCACCTCAAATAGAGACTGTAGTCAATGTCATGTAGTAGTTTCTTTTGAAGCTAAAGTTTTAAGTTCTTTGAAGAGATTGATTTGGCAATATTCAAGGCAAATTTGGTCTGAAAGTAGTTTTTGACTATTCAATAATTATAACGATGTAGCACCGAATCGTTATTGAATTCATTTTTTGGTTTCCTTTTTTTCTTATTTTATCAGAAAAATGTGCGAATAATTCATTTTTATTTTATTTCTTTATTTCAGGAAAGATTTATATTTGAGTTATTAACCTAAAACCTAACCAATTATGAAAAAACAGTACTTATTTTTTATTTTGTTATTGTCAATTTGTAACAGCTTCGGACAGGAACTTATTCAAGAAGCTATTGTTAAAAGAGCTTATACCGGTGGTGATGGTGAGTGGCAAGATACTTCTTTTGCAACTCCTGTTAATGTGTTTTCTAATAGACAAGGTTATTTGAAAATCACAGGCGCAGAGTTTTTAACTAAACTTAGTGGTGACAAAGCTAAATTAGAAGAAAACACAGCTTATAATTCTGCCGAATTAACCTCTCAAGCGTTAGTGGGTACCAAAAATGAAAAAAACGGCTTAGTTAGTACAACTTATAAAGGTAAACTGGTTTATAAAACCATTGATGGTGTATATGCTCCAGATGTTTCTGTTGTCTATACCATTAACCAAGCGGATATACTTCGTTTAAAAATTAGTAATAGTAAAAATAGTAAAGAATATATTTTGGATCTTGAGATCAGATAAATAATAAGGAATTTTAAATAATGGATGTTTTAATAAAGATTAAAGATAGAGAAGGGGTTGTTCACGAATTACAAGCGCCAACGGATATGGCAATGAACATTATGGAATTATGCAAAGCTTATGAGTTACCAGTTGAAGGAACTTGTGGGGGTATGGCCATGTGCGCTTCTTGCCAATGCTATGTGCTTAATGAGGTTGAACTACCACCGATGGGCGACGACGAAGAAGCCATGCTATCCGAAGCTTTTTATGTAAAATCCAATAGCCGTTTAGGTTGTCAAATTCCTATAACTGAAAGCCTTGATGGACTTGAGTTGGAATTGGCTCCAGAAAATTAAAACAATAAGCCCTGTCGACTACGACGGGGCTTTTACTTTTGAATAATCACGCTAGCTTTGGGAGCGATTCTGTCAACAAATAGCGAATAAGCTTTTTCAGACGGATGCAATCCATCTATGGCTACTAAGTAGGTTTCTTTTAAGCCTTGTCTTGTAATGTCTGTTATGTCTATGAATGTAATTCCATTAGTATCGCAATATCTTTTTGCGAAAGCATTATACTGATCAATTGCAGCTGAAGTTTTACTAGGAGTGATTAATAGTTGACCAAATGGTGTATATGCATAATCGGGTATCGAAATCACTATTACATTTGATTTGTCTCCTTTGGCTAGTGAGATGGCAGTTTGTATCAATTGGGGAAATTCTCGTTCATATATGCCAAATTCTCTATTTTGATACTGATTATTGACGCCAATAAGTAGAGTTACCAAGTTGTAATTAGTAGTTGGTTGCTGTTCTTTAATAGCGCTTATTAAGTTTGTAGTCGTCCATCCTGTCCGAGCAATAATTTTTAAATCTACCGATAAACCTGGGATAGTACTCTCTAGTTTTCTCTTTAATTGTTCTGGAAAGCGGCATGTTTCGCAAACGCTTTGTCCAATCGTATAGCTGTCGCCGAGAGCGATATAGGATGCTTTTTTATTTACAGGCAGAGATGGTTGCTGTGGTGTTGGGCTGCTTTCTGGTTGAGGAGTAATTGTTAA
Source organism: Flavobacterium sp. UM26 (assembly GCF_057922445.1). Taxonomy (NCBI): domain Bacteria; kingdom Pseudomonadati; phylum Bacteroidota; class Flavobacteriia; order Flavobacteriales; family Flavobacteriaceae; genus Flavobacterium; species Flavobacterium myriophylli. Next base: position 47,427 of record NZ_JBVHCY010000004.1, read on the forward strand.
GTTTTCGTTAGAACATTGGCCCAAAAATAGCACTACAACTATCAAAATGAAGAGTTGCAGAGCTTTTTTTATGATTGTTGAGAAGTGTGCCATTGCTTTTTTTAAGCAGTTTCCATTGTTAAACTCAATTGTTCCTCGATACAATTCCAAAGGCCTATTCTTTTCTCTAAAGCCAGGATGGAAATGTTCTCTACTTCTTCCCATTTTTTGGAGTCGTTTCCACAGAGTTCTGTTATCATTTGCATGGCCATAGGGCCGTGTTCGTCAGCATCCAACTCAATATGTCTTTCGAAATAATAAATCAATTGTTTTAAATCCGTTTCTGGAAAGTTTTTTTGGAAGTTTTGCAATATTTCTGTGAACATGCTTGGAATCAAGTCTTCTCTTCCAAACGTAAATGCTGCGGCAATTTCATGTGCTTTACCATGTTCAATCACTTGAAAAGTGAAGTCCAAAAATGATTTGATATTCGGATGTAGTTGGCTTTTTTTAATAGCCACAAAAATATTCTGAATGGATTGTACTTCTTCTAGGAAAGTATGGATTCCAGTGGTTGTTGCGCCACAAGCTTGCATGGCTTCGGTGTACATTTCAAAGTGACTAAGATGTCTTCCGTCTATACAAAGATCTGTTTCCTCTGCCAAAACAATTTCGTTGATTAAATAGCGTGTTTCTGGGTTGGGTGTAGCAAACCAAGGTGTTGTTGTACAAGTTAATTTAGCTTGTAAAGCTTTCAATAGTGACATAAAGTCCCATACGGCATATACATGAGTTTCTAAAAAACAATGTAAATCTTCTAGGGTTTGTACTTTATGATATAGGCTATGATTTAAAAGTTGTTCTTTTTGAGAAGCTATCTTTGAATTGATGGAAGTTATGTTCATTGGGATTTTTTTGTAAAATTAAAAAAGCTTCCTGTTACCAAGAAGCTTCTATAATTGATTTTATCAATACTTTAATACTTGTTTATCTTATTTAAAAGCAGCAATTCCTGTGATATCCATTCCTGTAATTAATAAATGAATATCATGTGTGCCTTCGTAGGTAATTACAGATTCTAAATTCATCATATGTCTCATGATAGAATATTCACCTGTGATTCCCATTCCGCCTAGCATTTGTCTGGCTTCTCTTGCTATATGAATAGCCATATCTACATTGTTTCTTTTGGCCATCGAGATTTGAGCCGAAGTTGCTCTGCCCTCATTTCTCAAAACACCTAATCGCCAAGTTAACAATTGTGCTTTGGTGATTTCGGTAATCATTTCGGCTAATTTTTTTTGTTGTAATTGAGTTCCTGCGATAGGTTTGTCAAATTGAATACGCTCTTTGGCATAACGCAAAGCGGTATCATAACAATCCATAGCTGCTCCAATGGCTCCCCAAGCAATTCCGTAACGAGCAGAATCTAGACAGCCTAGTGGTGCGCCTAAACCTGATTTGTTTGGCAACAAGTTTTCTTTTGGAACTTTTACATTATCAAATATCAATTCTCCCGTAGCCGAAGCTCTCAAGGACCATTTGTTGTGGGTTTCAGGAGTTGTAAATCCTTCCATTCCGCGTTCTACAATTAAACCGTGAATTCGTCCTTCTTCGTTTTTTGCCCAAACTACTGCTATGTCTGCAAAAGGTGCGTTAGAAATCCACATTTTGGCACCATTTAATAAATAATGATCGCCTTTGTCTTTGAAGTTGGTGGTCATTCCACCTGGGTTAGAGCCGTGGTCAGGTTCTGTCAATCCAAAGCAACCCATGAATTCTCCGGTAGCTAGTTTGGGTAGGTATTTCATACGTTGTTCTTCATTACCGTATTTCCAAATTGGATACATTACCAAAGAAGATTGTACAGATGAAGTAGAACGCACGCCAGAATCACCTCGCTCAATTTCTTGCATTATGAGTCCGTAGGATATTTGATCCAATCCCGCACCTCCATATTCAACAGGAATGTAAGGGCCAAAACCGCCAATTTCTCCTAAACCTTTGATGATTTGTTTTGGAAATTCTGCTTTTTGAGCATAGTCTTCTATGATAGGGGATACTTCTCTTTTTACCCAAGCCCTTGCGGCATCACGCACTAATTTGTGTTCTTCGGTTAATAAATCGTCAAGATTATAGTAATCAGGAGATTGAAATAAGTCTGGTTTCATGGTTCGAAAATTTTATGGCGACAAATCTACATAAAGAAATATAACAAAACTACTTAAAAATGTTATAATTTTAAGAACAGCTTTTATTTTATATCACTTTTTGTAGGGAACATAAAATTACGGTTTAATTTCGAATTAAAATAGTGACAGTGTAAGAGTTCAAAGTTTATAAAATAACGAAACGCTTAGTTTAACTTACAAGTACAACAAATGCTCTTTGGCAAGCGCCGCATTTTTATAATGAAATTAACTTGAAAAACTCTAATTAAATAAGCTGTATCAGCTTTTCGGTAAATTGATGTTTTGTATTTTGTTCTTTACTAAAGTTTTTAATTTAACAGCAAAGGTAAAGGGTTGTATAGTACAATACAATTTTTTAATATTGTCAAGCATATAAATTCAAATAAAAGATTCTCGCGCACAAATCAAATTTACATATATGAAAAAACAACTAACATTAGCAATATTTTTTTTACTGGGCGTAATTGGTTATTCTCAATCTCTTGATTGTAACAAGATTAAAAATGTAAAGGCAGCAGATCCAGATTATCCAAAAAAGATTTTTGTTATTAACGGCACAAAGCAAGAAAGTTTTGATAATGGAGTATTAAAGATGGAGTGGAGTGTAAAATGGTTAACAGATTGCCAATATGAAGTAACTTGTACGAAGAAAATTGCTGAAAGTCAAATAGAAGTAGGTGATAGAATAGTAAATGACATTGTAAGTATTGATGGCGATTGCTTTACGCTCAAAAGAACACTTTATTGTAAAAACTTTCCTCAAGGAGATGTTGATGGCGGAAGTACATATTGCATAGTTAAGTAGTTACGAAACTTTGATAGGCTATTTGTAGAAAGCAATTTTTATTTATAAAAAATAGAGATTGCTTTTTTTACATCTTCAAATAAAAATCCTTAGTTAATTCAATGTATTCAGGAGTATAGACGTGTCTTGCGGTTTCGATAATCAATTCGTCAATTGGTAAATCAGTAGTTTCATTTCGACTAAAGGCCAGTAAGCTACGTTTGATTTCTGTAGTTGGTGTTCCTTTGACACGAGTGATTTTCAAAGGATACAATTCGAATTCGTTGGCCAAAGCAATAAAGTTTTCTTCTTCTTTGAAGGGAATAATTACTGCAAAAATTCCGTTTTCAGAAAGCAATAAATCTGCCGCTTCGAGTAATTGCTCAAAAGGCATAGCGTCTTGAAATCGTGCTAAATCGCGTGATTCGTTTTCGGTTTTGTAATCTTCGGAATAGAAAGGCGGGTTGGAAACAATCAAATCATATTCTTCTTCCGGTTCTTCTATAAATTCGTCCAAACCGACATGAAAACAGAACAAACGATCGTTCCAAGGTGAATTTTCGAAATTATCTGTTGCTTGTTCGTAAGCATCTTCGTCTATTTCTAAAGCATCAATTTGCTGTGCTGCGCTTCTTTGTGCTAACATCAAAGCGATAATTCCAGTTCCAGTGCCAATGTCTAAAATGCTGAAAGGATGATTGTCAATTGGAGCCCAAGCACCCAATAGTACACCATCGGTACCAATTTTCATAGCGCAACGGTCTTGTTCAATAAAAAAGTTTTTGAATTGGAATTTAGACATAAAGATTTCAGATTTTTGAACTACTGAATACTAAAAACTGTAGACTGAGTACTTCGATTAAAGGTACATCTCAATCAATCCCTCAGGCAAATCCATAATAATTTTTTTGTTTTCTCGGTCTACTTTTACCAAGAAATGGTCGATTATTGGGATTAAAATTTCGGCGTCGCCTTTGAGTACTTCAAATAAAGGTTGTGCAGTGGTGTCGTTGATAGATTGAATTTCTCCAACATAGCCTAAGCGTTTGTCTTCTACTTCAAAACCAATAACCTCGTGAAAATAGAATTTGTTTCCGCTTAGTTTTGGAAGCATTTTTAAAGGAAGATAAAGGTCACTTCCAATGAGTGCATCGGCTTGTTCTTCGGTAGTAATGTCCTCAAAACGGATGCGTAGAAAGTCGTTTTTGTGCAGTGAACTACTTTCAATAAAAAAAGGAACCAAGTGTTTGTTGTGGTCAACAAACACTGATTCCAAGTTTTCGTATAACTCAGGTTCGTCCGTGTCTAGATAAGCTAGGACTTCCCCTTTGAAACTAAATTTTTTAGCGATTTTACCTAAATAGAAACAGTCCTCTTTACGCATTGTCGCTGGGTAAAATTAAGCCTCAGTTGTTTCGTTATTTTCTTCTGCAGCTGGAGCTTCTTCAGCTTCAACTTCGGCAACTTCTTCAGCAGGAGTTGCAGCAGCAATAGCAGCAGCCTCAGCTTCAGCTTGAGCAGCTAAACGTTTTGCGTTAACTTCTTGTTCTGCTTTTAAAGCTTTAGCTTTTTCAGCAGCTTGAGCTTTAGTTAAGCCTTCTTTTTTAGCGTCAACTTTACCAGCTTTTGCTTCTAACCAAGCGGCTAATTTAGCATCAGCTTGTTCTTGAGTCAAAGCTCCTTTACGAACTCCTCCGTTTAGGTGGTGTTTCAATAAAGCTCCTTTGTAAGAAAGGATTGCTCTTGCAGTGTCTGTAGGTTGAGCACCATTTTGCAACCATTTTACAGCGCTATCCAAGTTTAATTCGATAGTTGCTGGGTTAGTGTTTGGATTGTAAGTACCGATTTTCTCTAAGTATTTACCATCTCTTTTTGAGCGAGCATCTGCTGCTACAACCCAGTAAAACGGTTTTTGTTTTTTACCGTGTCTTTGTAATCTAATTTTTACTGACATAATCTTATTGATTAAATTTTGAGGTACTCGACCTCGATTAATTAAGGGTGCAAAGATACATTTTTTATTTAAAAAAACTAAAATGTGCTTATAATATTAATAGATAGAATTTTAATGCTTCTTTGAAAGCTACTTTTGATGGTTTAAACTAAAAAAAGAATAGATTTGTAATCCAATTTGTTATTATAGTAAATGAAAAAAGTTCTATTGATAGTTGTGCTAGCTTTATTGGCTGGCTCATGTTCTGATGATGTTATCTTCAATAACCCTTCAGTTCAAGGATTAAAGAATAATATATTTTGGCGCGCTCTTCAAAGTAAAGCTGTTTTGTCTAAAGATGGTTCGATAGTTATTGAGGCGCAAACCTTGAAAGAGTCTTTAGTGTTACATCTTTCGTCTACACAATTAAATACATATCAATTAGATGATAATGCTATTGATTATGTAACGTACACCTCTCGAGAAACAACTCCTGTAACTTCGCTAACTACTCAAAGTGGTAAAGGAACGGGGAAAATTACCATCAGTGAATATGATGAAGAGAACAAAACGATTAGCGGAACCTTTACCGTTGTGATTCCTTATGAATCTGCCGATACTCAAGAATCTAAAGAATTTTATTTTTCGCAAGGTGTTTTTTACAAAGTTCCAGTGACTTTAGAAATTATAACGAAGACTAAATAGTCTGGTTTTTAATAAGGTAAGGGCTTTTTGCTTTACTTTCTTTTTCATAATTATAACATAAATGTTTTGTTATATAGTAGTTTAGAATAAAATAAGACTACATTTGTTGCTTTATTATAAATAAGTACATATGAACATTTTTGTTGGAAGTCTTCCATTCAGTATTGAGGAAGCAGATTTAAGAGAGTCTTTCGAAGCTTACGGAGCAGTAGATTCAGTTAAAATTATAACGGATAAATTTACTGGTAGAAGTAAAGGTTTTGGTTTCGTAGAGATGCCAAACGACGCGGAAGCTCAAAAAGCAATTGACGAATTAAACGGAGCTACCGTTCAAGGACGTGCAATTGTGGTAAATAAATCTGAGCCAAAACCAGAAGGCGAAAGAAGAAGTTTCAACAACAACCGTGGTGGTGATTCACGCGGAGGTTACGGAAACAACCGCGGTGGTGGTGACAGAGGAGGAAGATATTAATATTTTTTTCTAGTATAAAAAAAGGGAGCAATTGAAAAATTGTTCCCTTTTTTGTTGTTTGCTTTTCTTTCGATTTAAAGCGATTTATAAATTGGCCACTAACCAATCTCCCACTTCGCTAGTTTTATAGGCTTTACTTCCTTTTGCAGCTAAGTCTTCGGTAACAATACCTTCTTCTAAAGATTTGTTGACTACGGCTCTTATAGCTTGCGCTTCTTCTTTTAATCCAAAGGCATCTTCAAACATCATTGCGGCAGATAAAATAGTAGCCAATGGGTTTGCGATGTTTAGTCCTGTTGCTTGTGGATACGAGCCGTGAATTGGTTCGTATAATGAAGTGTGTTCACCAACAGAAGCTGAAGGCATTAATCCCATTGAACCTGAAATTACAGAAGCTTCATCGGTTAATATGTCTCCAAATAAATTTTCGGTAATCAATACGTCATAAGAGTTAGGCCATTGCACCAAACGCATAGCGACAGCATCAACAAATTCATAACTCACTTCTACTTCTGGATAGTCTTTCGCCATAGCTTGAACCGTTTCTCTCCAAAGGCGAGAAGTTTCTAAAACATTGGCTTTATCTACACAGCATAATTTCTTAGAACGCGTCATCGCTAATTCGAAACCTTTTTTAGCCAAACGTTGTACTTCGGCTCTGGTGTACACACAATTGTCAAAAGCAGTTTCTCCATCATCTCTTCTTCCTTTTTCACCAAAATAAATTCCTCCGGTTAATTCTCTCAAGAAAACTAAATCTGTTCCTTCGATACGCTCTCTTTTTAAAGGAGAATTATCAATCAATGAAGGGAAAGTAAACGTTGGACGTACATTGGCAAACAAACCTAGTTTTTTGCGCATTAAAAGCAAACCTTGTTCAGGACGAACGGGAGCGCTTGGGTCATTATCGTATTTTGGGTGTCCGATGGCGCCAAACAAAACCGCATCGGCTTTCATACATATTTCGTGTGTTTCGTCTGGGTAAGGTACGCCAACTGCGTCAATAGCACAAGCACCTGTTAAGGCGGGTGTCCAAGTGATGTTGTGATTGAATTTTTTGGCAATGGCATCCGATACTTTTACGGCTTCGTTGATGACTTCTGGTCCGATGCCGTCTCCGGCTAAAAGGGCTATGTTTAATTTCATTGTTTTTTATTTTTAAGTTTCTAAGAATCTGAGAAGCTAAGTTTCTAAGGTTTTTTCAAAAAATTAGTAACTTAGTATGGTATTAATTTTTTTTAGTTTCAAAGATTCTAAGTCTGTTTTTGAAAACTTAGAAGCTTAGATTCTAAGTGGCTTTTTAATGGATTACATTCAACATTTTTTGCGTAGCTACAATGGCTGCCACAGTTTGGTCGGAGTCTAATCCTCGTGTTTTGAATTCTTTTCCGTTGGCTGTCCAGGTGATAACCGTTTCACACAAAGCATCGGAGCTACTACCTGGAGGTATTCTTACGGCATAGTCGATAAGCTTAGGTAAAGTCATTTTTTTGCTTTTGTAAATTTTATTAAGGGCGTTCATAAAAGCATCAAATTGTCCGTCGCCTTGTGCGTTTTCTTCGATTATTTCTCCATCAATTTTAAGGCAAAGTGTGGTTGAAGGGCGCATTCCTTTAGCATGAACCAAGACATAGGATTGCACCATCACACGTTCTTGATAGGACTGACTATCTAAAACATCGGAAATGATATAAGGTAGGTCTTCTTTTGTGACCGTTTCTTTCTTGTCGCCCAATTCGATGATGCGTTGTGTAACGAGTTTCAAATCTTCGGCATTGAGTTGTAGCCCAAGCTCTTGAAGGTTTTTTTCGATATTGGCTTTGCCTGATGTTTTTCCAAGCGCATATTTTCGTTTTCTTCCAAAACGTTCGGGTAATAAGTCGTTGAAATACAGATTGTTTTTGTTGTCTCCATCAGCATGAATACCAGCGGTTTGAGTAAAAACATTATCTCCAACTATGGGTTTGTTCGCCGGAATTCTATATCCAGTAAAAGTTTCTACAAGTTTGCTAACTGAGTATAGAGATGTTTCTTTGACATTAATTTTTACTTGAGGTAAAAAATCATTGATAACGGCAACGGTACTCTCCAAAGGAGCATTTCCGGCGCGTTCTCCCATTCCATTTACAGTTACATGTAAACCGCTGATTCCTGCTTTTATGGCTTCCATGACATTGGCTACACTAAGGTCATAATCGTTGTGAGCATGAAAATCAAAGTGAATGTCAGGGTATTTTTGTGTAATCTTAGAAATAAATTCAAAAGTGTCCGAAGGAATTAGAACGCCCAAGGTGTCGGGTAGTAAAATTCTTTTTACGGGTTGTTGTGTAATGAAATCCAGATATTGAAACACATAATCGGGAGAATTACGCATACCGTTGCTCCAATCTTCTAGATAAACATTCGTGGCAATTCCGTTTTGATTTGCGAGTTCGATTGCTTGTGCTATTTCTGCAAAATGCTGTTCAGGTGTTTTTTTTAATTGGTGGGTTAAGTGGTTTAAAGAACCTTTGGTTAAAAGATTTTGAACTTTGGCTCCAGCTTTTTTCATCCATTCAATAGAAATTCCTCCATCAACAAATGATAAAACTTCTATTCTATCGGTATAGCCTTTGATAGCCGCCCAATCCATAATACCTTTCACGCCTTGAAATTCTCCTTCACTCACGCGTGCCGAAGCAATTTCGATACGGTCAATGTGTAATTCTTCTAATAATAATTGAGCAATGGTTAGTTTTTCTGCAGCCGAAAACGATACGCCCGAAGTTTGTTCTCCATCGCGCAAGGTCGTATCCATTATTTCAATTTTTCTCTGTTCCATTGGGAATTATTTTCGGATTAAAGCATCCTTTTTTATGTAAAACGAATCCTATATCATTTTAAAAAACGATATAGGACTGTACTATTGGTGTGTAATTGATTAACTGTTCTATATCAACTGTTTATTGGCAAAGTCAACGATTTCATCTTTGATGTTGATTAAATAATCGATGTCATCAAATCCGTTAATCATATTTTCTTTTTTGTAACCTGAAATACTAAAAGATTCTTTTTGTCCAGTTACTTTTAAAGTAATGGTTTGTTCTGGTAAGTTGATTTCTAATTCTGTTTTAGGGTCAGCTTCGATAGCTTTGAAAATGGTATCGGCAAATTCAGGACTCACTTGTACTGGAAGTACACCAATATTCAGACAGTTATTTCTGAAAATATCTGCAAAGAAACTTGAAACCACAGCTCTGAATCCGTAGTCATAAATAGCCCAAGCCGCATGTTCTCTTGAGGATCCCGACCCAAAGTTTTTGCCACCAACCAAGATTTTGCCACTATAAGTGGGGTTGTTCAATACAAAATCAGTCTTTGGAGTCCCATCGCTATTGTATCTCCAATCGCGGAATAGGTTGTCTCCAAAACCAACACGCTCTGTTGCTTTTAAGAAACGAGCAGGGATGATTTGATCTGTATCCACATTCTCTATAGAAAGGGGTACAGCACTACTGGTAAGGATGTTGAATTTATCGTATGCCATAGTATTAAATTTAACCGCAAAGGCGCAAAGGCACGATGCTATATTAATTATTTATTTGTTTTTTTACCGCAAGGACCCAAAGGCGCAATGCTATAATATTAATTTGTTTGTTAAAGCAAGGAAGCAAAGGTGCAAGGGTAGTTTGTGAATTCTATTTTTTGCGACTTTCCGTCATTGCGGTATTTTTTTTTAATAGTTATTTACAAATCTTTTGAAGCCGTTTTTGATTATTGGGACGTTAAAATTAATTAGAAATCCCATCCTTTTATCGGCTAACTTTAGATATGATATTATCTGTGCTTGATGTACTGGTAATAGTGTATCTACAGATTTTAATTCTATTATGATTTCGTTTTCAACTAAAATATCAATTCTAAATTCTTTTGATAAATCAAAACCTTTAAATTGTAAAGGAATACCGACTTGACTTTCTGCTGAAATTTTCCTCAACTGCAATTCTTTCAAAAGACACATTTCATACACCGATTCCAATAAACCTGGCCCCATAATTTTGTGAACCTCAAGACTAGCTATAAATATTTGTTTAGCTAATTCTTCATATTTATTTATATCCATATTTTCTTAGCGCCTTAGTGTCCTTGCGGTGAAAAAATTACATCAATTCCCGTGGGTCTGTCAGTTTTCCTGTAACCGCCGCCGCTGCCGCCATAAATGGACTAGCTAATAATGTTCTTGAACCAGGACCTTGTCGACCTTCAAAATTTCTATTAGAGGTACTAACGGCATATTTTCCGGCAGGAACTTTGTCATCATTCATCGCCAAACAAGCCGAACATCCAGGTTGACGCAATACAAATCCAGCTTCGGTCAAAACCTCAAGAATACCTTCTTCTTTGATTTGAGCTTCTACCACATGTGAGCCAGGAACTAACCAAGCCGTTACGTTATCTGCTTTTTTTCTTCCTTTAACAATAGAAGCAAAGGCTCTAAAATCTTCAATTCTACCATTGGTACAGCTTCCCAAGAAAACGTAGTCAATAGGTTTGCCTATCATAGCTTCTCCTTGATTAAAGCCCATATAACCTAATGATTTTACATAGGTCTCTTCGCCTTCTGCTACAGCATTGGCTTGGGGGATGTTTTTTGAGATGCCTAATCCCATTCCGGGGTTGGTTCCGTAGGTAATCATAGGTTCAATATCGGCAGCATCAAAAGTCACTTCTTCGTCAAAAGTAGCGTCGCTATCTGTTTTTAAGGTTTTCCAATAGGCAACTGCTTTTTCCCAAGCTTCTCCTTTTGGGGCATAGGGACGACCTTCTAAATAATCGAAAGTTGTTTGGTCTGGCGCAATCATTCCGCCTCGAGCACCCATTTCAATACTCAAATTACAGACAGTCATACGACCTTCCATAGTCATATTTTCAAAAACTTCTCCAGCATATTCTACAAAATACCCTGTAGCTCCCGAAGTAGATAGCTTAGAAATGATATATAAGGCTACATCTTTAGGGGTAACTCCAACTTGTAAGCTACCTTTTACATTGATGCGCATTTTTTTAGGTTTTGGCTGCATGATACATTGTGAAGAAAGTACCATTTCTACTTCTGAAGTACCAATACCGAAAGCAATAGCTCCAAAAGCACCATGAGTTGAGGTATGCGAATCACCACAAACAATAGTTGAACCCGGTAATGTGATTCCGTTTTCAGGACCTACAACGTGTACAATCCCGTTCTTTTTGTTGCCCAATCCCCAGTGGCTAATTCCGTATTCATTAGAGTTTTGCTCCAATGCTTTCAACTGATTGGCCGAAAGAGGGTCTTCAACAGGTAAATGTTGGTTTATAGTAGGGGTATTGTGATCGGCAGTAGCAAAAGTACGTTCTGGGTACAAAACGGTTACTCCTCTTTGTTTTAAGCCTAAAAAAGCTACGGGACTAGTCACTTCGTGAATGAAATGACGGTCAATAAAGAACACGTCTGGTCCATCCTCAATTTTGCGCACCACGTGCGAATCCCATACTTTGTCGAATAATGTAGTACTCATTGTTAACTATTTTTTTTAAGTGTATTGGTCTTTTTTGTTGGGTTGCTACCCAAAAAGTATAACTTGGAAGGCAAATGTAGCAAACGAATAAAAAGTGTCAATTTTGAAATTTCATTATATACGATACCCAAATTCTTTTTCTACGGCAGATTAGAATTAAAAATTTTCATTTTTAAGGAAAAAGGTGGATTGGTTTTGCTATTCATTTGAAAAGAGTAAACATCTTTTTTTAAAATTAAAATCCTTTTTAGAAATGGTGTTTTTGTTGTGTTATTTTTAAAACAAACCATTTTTTCAATGATTTCACTACGTTTTTTTTATCTAATTCTTGTTTTTTGATTAAAAATAGTCAACAAGTTGTTGTTTTTGCATCTAATGAAAATGCTGCTATTTAGAAGTAAAATTGATAAAATGAGTTCTTTAAAACACTTTTTTTTTACTTGAAAACTACGACATCCAAAAATGAGATTTGGCGTTTTTTTGATGAAAATGGTCTAGATTTTTTTGGCTTTGGGGCTAAAATTTTAACCTGGATTTAGATTGGAATAAAAAGACAATTTGCCTCTAGTTTCTTTAAAAAAAAACTAAATTTGAATTTCCGCCAATTTGTATTGTACTGTTTTTTATATTCCATAAAACCAATGTTTTAAGGAGTTTCAAAATTGGATTTTGGAATTTTAATCTTTGTTATTTTAACTTATGTACTTAATATTCGATACCGAAACTACCGGATTACCCAAGCGTTGGGGCGCACCTTTATCTGATACAGATAACTGGCCAAGATGTATACAAATCGCTTGGCAGTTGCATGATGATATGGGGAATTTGGTGGAGCATCAAGATTATTTGGTGCAGCCAGAAGGATTTAATATTCCTTATGATGCCGAGCGAATCCACGGAATTTCTACCGAATTGGCGCAAGCAGAGGGAATTCCATTGGCGGAAGTATTGGAGAAGTTCAATATAGCTTTAGGCAAAGCCAAATTTATTGTTGGCCAAAATGTAGGTTTTGATGTCAATATTATGGGATGCGAGTTCTATCGTTTGGGTGTTGCGTCGCCAATGGGTGAAATGCCAATTCTAGACACGTGTACTGAGGTTACGGCTTCCTTACTAAAATTGCCTGGAGGTCGAGGAGGTAAATTCAAATTGCCAACGCTTACCGAGTTGCATCAGTATTTATTTGACCAACCTTTTGCAGAAGCACACAACGCTACGGCCGACGTTGAGGCGACTACAAGATGTTTTTTGGAGTTAATTAGAAAAGAAGTTTTTACCAAAGAAGAGTTGGAAGTAGAATCCAATTATTTTAAAGAATTTCAAAGTAAAAATCCAGAGCCTTTTCCGCTAATTGGATTAAAGCACATCAATCTCAAGAAGGCTTCTGATGCCATTCGAGAACAACTTAAAGCTTCTGGGGTTGTTACTGATGCACCAATTTTGACCGAAACAGAAAAGAAAGATTTTTCGGCAGCAGCTTTCGCACATTTGCACAATCATACACAGTTTTCTGTCTTGCAATCTACCATTTCAATTGGTGGTTTGGTGGCAGCTACGGCCAAAAATAAGTTTCCTGCAGTAGCGATGACGGATACAGGAAACATGATGGGGGCTTTTCATTTTGTGAGCGCTGTTATGAATCACAACAAATCGGCATCGGCAAAAAACAAAGCATTGGTGGAGAGTGGAGAAGAGCCTACCGAAACCGAGATTAAACCGATAGTTGGTTGTGAATTCAACATCTGTGATAATCATTTGGATAAAACCAAGAAAGACAATGGTTATCAGGTAGTTTTATTGGCGAAGAATAAAAAAGGTTATCACAATCTGGCCAAAATGGCTTCTATTGCTTACACGGCTGGTTTTTATTATGTCCCAAGAATTGACCGCGCTGTGGTGGAGCAATATAAAGAAGACATTATGGTGTTGTCTGGAAATTTATACGGAGAAATTCCGAGTAAAATTCTGAATGTAGGGGAAAATCAAGCTGAGGAAGCTTTGCTTTGGTGGAAAGCACAATTTGGAGACGATTTGTATCTCGAAATCATGCGCCACAATCAAGAAGATGAAAACAGGGTGAATAAAACACTCATTGAATTTTCTCAGAAGCACAAAGTCAAACTCATTGCCACGAACAATACTTATTATTTAAATAAAGAAGATGCCAATGCGCACGATATTTTGTTGTGTGTAAAAGATGGCGAAAAACAAGCCACACCTATCGGTAGAGGACGAGGCTATCGTTATGGATTGCCCAATCAGGAATATTATTATAAGTCGGGTGAGGAGATGAAAAAACTCTTTGCCGATTTGCCTGATGCGATTATTAACATTCAAGAAATTGTAGATAAAGTTGAAATTTATTCCTTGTACCGTGACGTACTGTTACCTAAATACGATATTCCACAAGAATTTGTGGTGCCAGAAGATGAAGTTGATGGCGGGGTAAGAGGAGAAAATGCCTATTTGCGACACCTTACGATGGAAGGAGCAAAGCGACGTTATGGTGAAATCACGGAGTCAATTCAAGAACGATTGGACTTTGAATTATTGACCATTTCCAATTCAGGTTATCCAGGTTATTTCTTGATTGTACAAGATTTTATCGCCGAAGCCAGAAAAATGGACGTTTCTGTTGGACCTGGGCGTGGTTCGGCAGCGGGTTCGGCGGTAGCGTATTGTTTGGGAATTACCAATATTGACCCTATTAAATATGATTTGCTTTTTGAGCGTTTCCTGAATCCGGACCGTGTGTCGATGCCCGATATTGATATCGATTTTGATGACGAGGGTCGTGGTCGTGTCATGGATTATGTAATCAATAAATATGGTGCGAATCAAGTAGCGCAAATCATTACTTATGGTAAGATGGCTACGAAGTCGGCTATTCGTGATACTGCTCGTGTGCTGGATTTGCCTTTGTTTGAAGCGGATAGAATTGCGAAGTTAATTCCAGGGATGATGCCATCAAAATGGAATTTGGCACGTTTTATTTCAGAAAAAGAAGAGGACGTAAAAAAAGCGTTGCGTTCAGATGAGTTTGATAGTGTAAAAGAATTGATTGCCATTGCCAATGGAGGAGATTTAGCTGGAGAAACCATTCAACAAGCCAAGATATTGGAAGGTTCGATGCGCAACACGGGTATTCACGCTTGTGGGGTGATTATTACGCCATCAGATATTACCAATTATGTTCCAGTAACAACAGCTAAAGATTCGGATTTGTATGTTACCCAGTTCGACAACTCGGTGGCTGAAAGTGCAGGATTGTTGAAAATGGACTTCTTGGGGTTGAAGACCCTTACGTTGATTAAAGACACAGTTAAGTTGGTCAAATACCGAACAGGAATTCAGCTCGACCCCGATACGTTTCCTATTGATGATGTTAAAACTTATGAGCTCTTTCAAAGAGGTGAAACAGTAGGGATTTTCCAATACGAGTCACCCGGAATGCAAAAATACATGAAGGACTTGAAGCCTACTGTTTTTGGGGATTTGATTGCGATGAATGCCTTGTATCGTCCGGGACCGTTAGAGTATATTCCGTCTTTCGTTCGAAGAAAAAATGGTGAAGAAGAAATCAAATACGATTTAGAGGCTTGTGCTGAATATTTGTCTGAAACCTACGGAATTACGGTATACCAAGAGCAGGTGATGCTTTTATCCCAATCTTTGGCTGGTTTTACCAAAGGTGAGGCCGACGTTTTGCGTAAGGCAATGGGTAAAAAGCAAAAAGATGTATTGGACAAAATGAAGCCTAAGTTTGTGGAGCAAGCAGCTGCCAAAGGTCATGACGCTACGATTTTGGAAAAAATATGGAAAGATTGGGAGGCTTTTGCGAGTTATGCTTTTAATAAATCGCACTCTACTTGTTATGCTTGGATTGCCTATCAAACGGCTTATTTGAAAGCACATTATCCAGCCGAATATATGGCTGCGGTACTTTCGAATAACATGAACGATATCAAGCAAGTGTCGTTTTTTATGGAGGAATGTAAGCGAATGGGACTCCGAGTATTAGGTCCTTGTGTGAATGAGTCTTATTATAAATTTACTGTAAATGAAGAATATGCCATTCGTTTTGGAATGGGGGCTATCAAAGGTGTAGGTTCTGGAGCGGTAGCAACAATTGTAGAAAACAGAAAAGACGGTAAATACAAATCTATTTTTGATTTGGCCAAACGCATCGATTTGAGAGCAGCCAATAAAAAAGCAATCGAAAATTTGGCTTTGGCAGGAGGATTCGATTCGTTTGAAGGTACTACGCGAGCGCAATATTTTCATGATGATGGAGATGGTATTACCTTTTATGAAAAAGCGATGCGTTATGGTTCCAAATACCAAGAGAATGAGAATTCCTCCCAAGTGAGTTTGTTTGGAGAAACCAGCGAAGTACAAATTGCAGAACCTGTTGTGCCGCCGTGCGAAGATTGGAGCACAATGGAGAAATTGGCAAAAGAGAAAGAGGTTGTTGGTATCTATATTTCAGGTCATCCATTGGATGATTATAAATTTGAGATGAAATACTTCTGTAATGTTAGGTTAGAAGCGCTTAAAAATTTGGAACAGCATGTTGGAAAAAACTTGACGTTTGGTGGAATTATCAATAACGTACAACATAGAGTAGCGAAAAACGGAAAAGGATGGGGGATGTTTACGCTCGAAGGGTATGATGAAAATTTTGAGTTTCGAATTTTTGGAGAAGAATACTTGAAGTTTCGCCATTTCTTTATTCAAAACAATTTCACTTATATCAAAATATTGGTTAAAGAAGGTTGGGTCAATCAAGAAACTGGTAAAAGAGCCGAGCCTAGAATTCAGTTTGTAGAAGTAAAACAATTACAAGATGTGTTGGAGGCGTATGCTAAAAAAATAATCTTGTTATTGAATATTAAAGATATAGAAGCTGAATTTATTTACAAGCTCAATCAGTTGTTTTTGCAAAATAAAGGGGAACATACCGTAACTTTTGAGGTGATGGAGTTGGAACGTGTGCGCCGAATGGTAGAGCGAGACGCTATGGCTGAAGAAGTAGAAGAGACGGAATTTGTGGATAGTATAGATAATGAAGAAGGCGAAAATCTTGAAAATCCAGTAACAGTAACAACAAAAGTAGAAGAAATCGAGGAAATTAAAGTAGTAACGAAATTGTCAATGCCTAGCAGAAAATTGAAGGTAAAGATATCGAATGAGTTGTTGTTTGAATTGGAAAAGATGCAAATCAACTTCAAATTGAATTAATTTTAAGAGTTAAAAAAATAGCATATTCATGTTAATTTAACATTAAAAAAATAGATATAAAATTATTTTCTTAATTACCGTGTCAAGAAAACGTTTTCGAGCACACTAAGATTGTTGCTCCCTTTGAAATGGCTTAAATTATTATAAGTTTGTAGCGTTAAACAAAATTACTATTATGAAAAAGAATTTATTTTTATTTGGTTTCGTATTGATGGCTACTGCTATGATGGCGCAAACCGAAAAAAGCGAGAGTTGGTATTTTAAAGTAGGCGGGTCTTATTTTATGCAAACTGCTGCTACTGAATTTCCAACTGTTGGAGGAAAAGATGCTTTACGCAAAGTGTATCAAGGAGGGAAATTAGTTTCAGAAGAAAGCGTAACTGGGTCTTTTGGTGAAGGTTTTAGAACAGGTATTACTGCTGGATACAGATTTAATGCGCGTTTAGGTTTTGAAATGGGAATAAACTATTATTCTAGTAAAGATAAAACTATGGCTCAGACAATCTCTGATGTGCCATTTATTCCAACTGGTAGTGTTTACAATTTTAAATCTGTAGGTCAAATTACAGCATTTGATTTAGCACCCTCTTTAGTGTTGTTTTTGGGAGAGCACAAAGGATTTGAACCTTACACTAAGGTAGGTGTTCTTGTTCCGGTTCATGGTGATTTAGAAATTACTACAGATGCAGTTGCTCCAGTTGGAGTTAATCCATCTACTGGAGCTCCAGTATTTGGTGCTGTTCACAGTGTTGATGTGGTAAAACCAAATCCTACATTAGGTTTTTCAGCAGTTGTTGGTACATCTTATAAATTAGGTAAAAACATCTCTGCTTTTGCTGAATTAGAATACCGTAACTTTACTGTTCACGGAAAAACAAAAGAAACTACTGAATTTACAGTGAATGGAGCGAATGCTTTGTCTACTAGAACAAAATCACAAATCCATACTAATTATGTGGATAAATTAACCACTACTTCGAACAACATCGCAACTAATCCAAATGGAGTTGATACAACTAAACCTTTGAATGAATTGAGTTCATAT
Organism: Flavobacterium sp. UM26; assembly: GCF_057922445.1. Taxonomy (NCBI): domain Bacteria; kingdom Pseudomonadati; phylum Bacteroidota; class Flavobacteriia; order Flavobacteriales; family Flavobacteriaceae; genus Flavobacterium; species Flavobacterium myriophylli. Next base: position 65,312 of record NZ_JBVHCY010000004.1, read on the forward strand.
GTTGGAATTAGTGGTTTAGGATTAACATTGGGCTTGAAATACAGTTTGTAATCTTACTCAGGAAATATAAAGATTAAAGAGAGTTGCTCAGTAGAGTAGCTCTTTTTTTTTGGAAATAAACACAAACAATGGAATGATAGCCAAAACTAATTTGTAGATGCTTTGGGATTGATTTTTAATTCCTAAATTTGAGCCTTATTAAAAAAAATATCAACCGATACCCAAATCGTAGAGGAGGGTTCATTTAAACAAATAGAAAATGGCTTTAGCAATAACAGATGCTACTTTTGAAGAAGTAGTTTTGAAATCAGACAAACCGGTTTTAGTTGACTTTTGGGCAGCATGGTGTGGACCTTGTAGAATGGTTGGGCCAATCATTGATGAATTAAGCAATGAATACGAAGGGAAAGTCGTAGTAGGTAAAGTAGATGTAGATGCTAATCAAGAATTTGCTGCCAAATACGGAGTTCGTAACATTCCAACAGTTTTGGTTTTTCATAATGGAGAAGTTGTGGGAAAACAAGTAGGTGTGGCTCCAAAACAAACGTATGCTGATAGTTTAGATGCTTTGTTGTAATCGAGACTTGTAATATTGATTAAAAGGTTTGACGAAAGTCAAGCCTTTTTTTTGTGCCTAAAAATGAGTTTCTATTGTTTCAAAAATGCACAATGTTTCTCTCTAGCCCCGATGGGAGCGGCATCCTGTGACTCTGGGGTTCAGAGGCACAGATATAGCGGACAGCGGGAACGATGATGGTTGAAAATGCCTTTGTTTCTGCTTCAAAAAGAGAATCTAATGTTGATTTTTGATATATTTGAAAGATGAAGATGGAATCACAAATAGATAAGATAAGTAAGTTTCAGCATTTGGAGTTGCTGGCGAATCAAGTCGTAGAGGGCTTTATATCGGGCATGCACAAAAGTCCGTTTCATGGTTTTTCGGCAGAGTTTTCGGAACATAAGGTGTATAATACTGGCGAAAGTACCAAGCACATGGATTGGAAGTTGTTTGCCAAAACGGATCGGTTGTACACTAAACGGTATGAGGAAGAAACGAACATGCGGTGTCATATCATTATTGATAATTCATCGTCTATGCATTATCCGAAGCTTAAGGATTCCCAGTTTTTTTATGAAAACAAGATTGGTTTCTCGGTTTTGGCTTCGGCGGTGTTGATGAATATTTTGAAGAAGCAACGCGATGCGGTGGGTTTGAGTGTTTTTTCGGATTCGTATGAATATTATGCTCCTGAAAAAGGCAGTGACCGTCATCATAGAATGCTGTTGAATGTACTCGAAAATTTACTCGAAAATCAAAAGCCAAAGAAAACGACCGATACGGTTACGTATTTGCATCAAATTGCAGAGAAAATGCATCGTAGGTCGATGATTTTGCTTTTTACGGACATGTTTCAGTCGGATGAGGTGAGTTCGTCGGATGAGAAGTTATTTGCAGCCTTACAACATTTGAAACATAATAAGCATAAAGTGGTGTTGTTTCATGTAATGGATTATAAAACGGAGTTGAATTTTGACTTTGATTCAGCGCCAAGACGGTTCGTAGATTTGGAATCTGGAGAAGAAATTGCTGTTTTTGCAGATACTATTAAAGAATCCTATGAGAAGAAGATGCAGGAATACTTCGAAAAAGTGGCAATGACGTGTGCGCAGAACAAGATTAAGTACATTCCGGTGAGTGTGGGTGAAAATTTTGAAAAAATTTTGACTACCTATTTGATTGAAAAACAAAACTTTGGGTAATAGAGGTTGTTTTTATTGAAATTTTTTTTCAAAAACGCTTGGAAAACTAGAAATCTGTTGTATCTTTGCCACCGCAATAACGCAGAGGTTTGGTAGTTCAGTTGGTTAGAATACATGCCTGTCACGCATGGGGTCGCGGGTTCGAGTCCCGTCCAGACCGCAAAATTGGGAAAGCACTTCAGAAATGAAGTGCTTTTTTGCCCAAATACGGTATCTAAAGTTAGTTGTGTTGTTTGCTACGAATTTGTAACTCGTAGCCGGTTTAGTAGTTAGACCAATGAAAAGCTTTTCGCTTCGGCGAACGGCTTTTTTGATTTTAGAGTGTTTTGTGTTTTTGAAAACCTTCCTAGATCTATACTTCCAAAGAGTCTCAATTTTTCAAAGCTTACAGTAATTTGTCTTTATACTGCCAAACGATCCAAACGAAAACCCCAAAGTACATCACGCACACAATAAATTTTAGGAAACTAGAAGCTAAAAACCCAATAAAGGAACCTGTAGCGGCTTTTAGCGCACGATTGTGATCTTTGTTGTCGTACATCATCTCACCAATAAATGCACCCACAAAAGGGCCAATAATGAATCCAAAAGGAATAGGAGCCAATAATCCAACCACAAGGCCAATATTCGTTCCCCAAATTCCATACGAACTGCCTCCAAATTTTTTGGTCCCCTTGGCTGGAATAACGTAATCTAAAATCGTCAAAAGGAGCGTAACTAAGAAACAGCCACCCAAAACCCAATAATTCATGGGTATGGCATTAGTGCAGTACAATAAAAATAAGCCTATAAAGCTTAAACTAGGACCGGGTAATAGAGGTAAAAAGCTACCCAAAATACCCAAAACGACAAATAAAAATCCAACAATTAAAAGCAGTGTATCCATAAATTTATTTTTAGTACTTTTGAAAGTGCATTAGTAATGAGTTTTATATTACAAGTATGGGAAAAGCGCTTTTTTCAACTTTTATGGGCTTTATTGTATGCCTTTTGTTTTCTTTGTTTTGTCATGGACAAACTACCAATGAGAAAACACAAGATGATTTATTAAAAGAAAAGCTGTCAATTCAGTATAAATCTAAAGTATTAAATTTTAACTTGAAAGAATTTGATACGTTGTTTTTTGAATTTTTCAATAAAAAAGAAGACCCAAATATAGTGATGTCTCGAGAAGAGTTTTATACCTATACGGTTCAAATTGCTTTGTTTTCTGACCGATTGAAAGCGCTATATCCCGATAAAAAAGCGATTGCCGAAGAGAATAAAAAGAAATGGATGTCCGAACGATACGAAGATTATCTCCAATCCAAACCAAATAAAAAATAATAAGTGTATTTTTATCCCAAAATTAGTCCAATCCAAACTACTGCTTTGAGTAAAAGTTATTGCTATTTATTGCTGCTGATGTTCGCCTCTTGTCAATACTTTGAGAAGCAAGTTCCTTCTGAAAAGGAATTGCTGCAAAAAGAATTGAAATCCATTAATTGGAAAGAAGTAGACGAATATCCTTCTTTGGTAGATTGTGAAAGTTTGACCGACAAGAAGCAACAACAACAGTGCTTTTTTGAGCGATTGACACAATTAATTCAAGAAAAATTAAGCGTAGATACTTTGGCGGCGCTGTATCCAGAGCTAGATACCATCGAAGTAAAAGTAACGGTTTTTCCTAATGCAACTTTGCAATTTGAACCCCAATTTCCCAAAGATTCTGTGGCTTACGATACCATCAAAATCGATAGTATTCTTCGCGCCCGTTTAGTCGGTTTTCCTAAAGTGAATCCCGCCATTAAACGCGGAATTCCTGTGAAAACACAATTTATCTTGCCGGTAATTTTAAAAGTAGAATAATTTTTTAGGAGCTATTTCCAGCTGTCCATTATATCTGTCGCTCCGAACCCCGGAGCAATAGGATGCCGTTCCCATCTGGGCTAGGGCAGTCGAGCTAAGCCAAACGATTATTTTTCAAATTGTCTCCCTTTCCATTCGTAAGAGCCAAAAACAGCATACAAAGCCACACTAGTACTAAAAAATGGATAGAGCAAGCTACTGCTTGTCCAATAGCGCATTTTGGAAGGACTCAAAAAACGATGGGTGGTGTAGAGCAAAACCGAATCGACCATAAATTTCGCTAGCCAAAGTATTGCGACATAGAGAAACGGAATCCAACCCAAAAATCCCAATACCAATCCCAAAATCAAACTAAGATTGCCTGCAAAAACGACTAATCCTAATCCTATCCCAAACCGACTCTGATAGGAGCTAGTTTTCGAAGCCCAACGCACGCGCTGATGAAACAAGGCTTCCCAGCTATCCGTAGGTTGTGTTCGGACAATGGTGTCCTTCGATTTTAAATAGTGTACTTTTTCTGGATATTGCGCTATGGCTTTTTGCAGCAAAAACACATCATCGCCGCTGGCTATTTTGTCATTGCCTTCAAAACCATTCAACTTTTGAAAAAGAGATTTTGTATAAGCAAAATTAGCACCATTGCACATAAAACCTTTGTTAATCCCAAAACTTCCAATAGTGGCGCCTTGTAAACTTGTCAAATCCAATTGCTGAAAATGATGTAAAAACGAAGGCTTGCAGTCATAAGTAACCGCCCCAGCAATCATTTCGACCGTATGGTTTTGAATAAAAGCATCCATCGTGAGCAACCAATTTTCGGGAACAATACAATCGGCATCGGTGGTGACTATCCACTCGTTGTTGGCCAAAGGAACTCCCGTGGTAATGGCATCTTTTTTAGGCGAATTCGATTGTCGAATAGTGTTGGTTAGGGTAATTTGAAATTTGAAATTTGAAATTTGGAATTTTTCTTCCGATGCATCATCAATCAATAGCACTTCAAATAAATCCTTCGGATATTTCAGTTTGGAAATGCTTTCTAATAAAATCGGCAAGTTTTCAGCTTCATTCCGAAAAGGCACTAAAATAGAGAACGTGGTTTTTGGAGTTACCTCTTGTTTTTTAAACAACGGGACTTGAGTAAAACCATAAATCAGCCAACTTATAGTCAGTACATAAACGATTGCTATGCCTAGTAAAACAAAAATCATTGTTTTTCTTTAAGATTAATGTTTCCTCCTTCGGAGGTTAGAGGGCTTTTAAATTTCAAAACAAAATAACTTCCAATGGCTACGGGCAGTACTACATTCAAAAACCACATCAAAGTCGAAATGAAAACCACAATCCATTCGTTTACGCCCAATATTCCAAAGAAAAACACCGCCACACTTCCTTTTACCGCAAAATCCAAAAACTGAAAAGTAGGCAAAGACGAAGCCAGAAAATAGACCGAAGCAATCGCCGCCATTAACGTCAAATAGGGTAAATCCACATCAAAAGCCAAGAATAAAAAATAGTATTGATGCGAGAATACCAAGTAGCGACAGGTTCCAAGCAGTATGTTTTTTTGATGAATTGCTTTTGGAATTTCGTTGATTTTATTAATAAGTTTTTCGATGGAATACCCTTTGATGTTGATTTTCTTTGAAAAAAATACAATCAGTACGATTAATACAAGTCCACCAAAGAGCAAAAGCACGGTTTTCGGTTTGATAATGGCGAAAATAGCATTGAAGTATAACAAGCCGAAAATGCCAAAAACAATACTCAAAATCATTTGAATTCCGTTGCAAATCAGGTTCAAAAAGATGATTTTTTTGGTTGATTTTTTGTCGAAATACATGGCTTTTCCAGCGTATTCGCCTACTCCGTTTGGGGTAAACAAACCCGCAGTCAAAGCCGCCAAAACTTGTTTGGTAGATTCGCCTACCGAAATAGGATGCAGAAAACGGACTAAGTTTTGCCATTTTAAAATTTCGAAATAGCGATTCAAGACACTAAACGAGAGAATAAAAAGAATGCCTCCCACGGATTGATTCTTGCGAAACAACACGATAAACTTCTCCCAATCGAGTTGGTCATTATTGGCGAGTTGGTTGTAGATAAAATAAAACGCTCCCCCAACTATCGAAAGTTTGACTAGAAGTACAAGGAATTGTTTAGTTTTGTGTGGAATTGAAATCATCTGCCCTTAATCCGCCGTGGCGTGGAATTATTGTGAGTAATATTATTTTGCAAAGAAACAACAATCTTTGTATTGGAAAGGGTAAACTTAAAACTAAAAAATTGTCAAACGAACGCATCATATTAGGCATCGATCCTGGAACTACCATTATGGGGTTTGGATTGATTCGGGTTATCAATAAGAAAATGGAATTTATTCAGCTCAATGAATTGATTTTATCCAAATACGACAACCATTACCAAAAATTGAAAGTCATTTTCGAGCGCACTATTGAGCTAATCGAAACGCATCATCCCGACGAAATCGCGATTGAAGCGCCTTTCTTTGGTAAAAACGTACAATCTATGTTGAAGTTAGGGCGCGCGCAAGGTGTGGCGATGGCTGCTGGACTTTCCAGAGATATTCCCATAACCGAATACGAACCCAAAAAAATAAAAATGGCCATCACCGGCAACGGAAACGCCAGCAAAGAACAAGTAGCCAAAATGCTGCAACAACTTTTGGGACTAAAAGAATTACCCAAAAACCTCGACTCTACTGATGGTTTGGCGGCTGCGGTTTGTCATTTCTTCAATTCTGGAAAAACAATCGGTGAAAAAAGCTATTCAGGTTGGGATGCTTTTGTGAAGAGTAATGAAGATAGGATAAAGAAGTAGTGTTCAGTGTTCAGTTTTTAGTGATCAGGTATTAATAACCTAAAAAAGGTGTTCAGTGTTCAGGTTTTAGTGTTCAGGTGGTGTAATGTAAAATAATAGTGATTCGTTTTTAAGTGTTCATTTAAGGTAATTAGTTAGATAAAACAGATGAAATTTCAAGATTTATTAAGTTATAAAAAAGGGTTTGAGGTTGCTATGGCCGTTTTTGAATTATCGAAAAGTTTTCCAAAAGAAGAAACCTATTCTTTAACAGATCAAATCAGAAGAAGTTCGAGAAGCGTAACAATTACAATTGCTGAAGCCTATAGAAAAAGAGAATATCCTAAGTATTTTCATAGCAAATTGACCGATGCTGATGCCGAAAATTCTGAGACACAAGGTTGGCTTGAATATGCATTAGCTTGCAAGTATATAACAATAGAGTCGTTTAATAGTTTAACTGAAAGTTCCAAAGAAGTTGGAAGATTGATAAATTATATGATACTAAATCCTGAAAAATTTGGAGTAAAAAAAGAGTAATCAGTGTTCAGTTTTTAGTATTCAGTTTATTCACGGAATATTATTTACCGGATACTAACCACTTTTTCTGACCACTGATTACTAAATACTGACCACTATTTTTTGACTACTGATTACTAAATACTGACCACTGAACACTTAATTTATGAGCGGCATCTACATCCACATTCCCTTTTGCAAACAAGCGTGTCACTATTGTGATTTTCATTTTTCGACTTCGATGAAGAAAAAAGAGGAGATGGTTTTGGCTATTGCTAAAGAATTGCAAATGCGTAAAAGTGAGCTTCTCGACTGCGCTCGAAGTGACAAAAATGATGCTGAATTCTCGGAAGTGGAAACTATTTATTTTGGAGGAGGAACGCCGAGCAGATTGCAGATTGCAGATTTGAAATTGCAGATAGATACAATTTATGAGAATTATAAAGTTGCTCAAAATCCAGAAATCACACTTGAAGCGAATCCTGATGATTTGTCGGAAGAGTATTTAATCGAACTTTCAAAAATAGGAATCAACCGATTAAGCATCGGAATTCAGTCGTTTTTTGAAGCCGATTTAGCGATGATGAATCGCGCGCACAATGCAGCAGAAGCTCAAAAATGTTTGGAACTCGCCACACAATATTTCGATAACATTTCAATCGATTTGATTTATGGAATTCCAGGGATGAGTAACGAACAATGGCAGCAAAATATCGAAACTGCATTGCGTTTTGGTGTGCCTCATATTTCGAGTTACGCCTTGACGGTAGAGCCAAAAACCGCTTTGAATACACTCATTCAAAAGGGTAAAATTGATGCGCCTAAAGACGAAGTAGCCGAAGCGCATTTCCAAATACTAGTCGAAACCCTCGAGAAAAATGGTTTTATTCATTATGAGTTGTCCAATTTTGGGAAAGAAAATTATTTCTCGAAGAACAATTCGGCGTATTGGTTAGGGAAAAAATACATCGGAATTGGTCCATCGGCGCACAGTTACGATGGGATTTCGAGAAGTTGGAATGTGGCGAATAATGCTTTGTATTTGAAAGCCATGCAACAAGACCAATTGCCCAAAGAAGTTGAGGTTTTATCGACGGCTGACCGTTATAACGAATACATTATGACCGGATTGCGGACCATTTGGGGCGTTGCATTAGACAGAATTGAAAGAGAATTTGGTCTGGACTATTTGGATTATTTAATCAAGCAATCTGATAAATTCATAAAGGATGAGTTGCTTTCTGTTGAAAACAACATTCTAAAACCTACCGCAAAAGGAAAATTCTTGACAGATGGAATTGCGTCAGACTTATTTTATATAAATTTGGAGGTTTAACCACAAGGTTCGCAAAGGATTACGCAAGGTTCGCAAGGATTTTTTGGTAAAATAACATTATAGAAGATGTATTTAAATTTGAATAAGCTTAACCACAAGGGAGGCAAAGGGTTACGCAAGGTTCGGAAGGATTAAGATTTTTTCTTGCATTTATTTTAAAAACAACAAAGACAAAGCTTAGCGACCTTTGCGAAACCCTTTGCGTTCTTTGCGGTTAAAAAATCACAATAACTAAATTATGACTGAAAACGAATTATCAAGAGTTGTTTTTGATTGTGCATTAAATGTCCATCAAGCTTTAGGGCCAGGACTTTTGGAAAGTGCTTATGAAGAATGTTTGTTCTATGAATTAAAAAAATCAGGATTAGCCGTTCAAAAACAGAAACCATTGCCTTTGATTTATGAAGAAGTTAAATTAGATGTTGGGTATCGCATAGATATAGTAGTTGAAGATAAATTAATACTAGAAATAAAATCAGTGGACGCCTTAAATGAAGTTCATTTTGCTCAATTACTAACTTATTTGAAATTAACGAATTGCAAATTAGGTTTACTTATAAATTTTAATGTTGTATTAATCAAAAACGGAATTAAAAGAGTGGCAAATAATCTTTAGATAAATAATTACTTTGCGAACTTTGCGTAAAACTTTGCGAACCTTGCGGTTAAAAATATGAAAGCAACCATCAACAACGAATATACAATCGACCTATCAAAACCTATTGATATTTCGATTCCTTTGACCAACACCGACGAAAATCCTATTGCTTGGTATATCGAAAAACCTGTCATTGAACCCGTGGTTTTTGGGGATTGGGTAGGGAAAGTATCCGAAGGAAGTTCCTCGACCAATTTTAATAACATCTTTTTCAATCCGCACGGGCACGGGACGCATACCGAATGTTTGGGGCATATCACACGTGAATTTTACAGTGTGAATCAATGTTTGCAACAGTTTTTCTTCCGAGCCGAATTGATTTCTGTGGTGCCAGAAATGCAAGGAGAAGATTTAGTCATTTCATTGAATAGCCTCTCGACTGCGCTCGAGGTGACATTACAATCGGGTATTCCTTTTGAAGCCTTAGTAATTAGAACTTTGCCCAATTTCAAACGAAAAAAACACCAAAACTATTCGAATACCAATCCGCCGTATCTAACGGAAGAAGCAGCGCATTTTATTCGTGAAAACGGTATCCAACACTTATTAATCGATTTGCCTAGTGTAGACAAAGAGAAAGATGAAGGGAAATTAGTAGCACACAAAGCGTTTTGGAATGTAAAAGATGTGAATAAACTTAATGCAGATGCGAGACTAAATTGCACCATAACCGAATTGATTTACGTACCCGATGAAGTGCTAGATGGTGCTTATGTATTGAATTTGCAAATCGCTTCTTTTGAGAACGATGCCAGTCCGAGTAAACCTATTTTATACCAAATATGATTCACGTTTCTACCGATAAAACAAAGTTGGATGTCCTTTTTATTCAAAACTTTTTGAAGGATATTTATTGGGCGGCGGGTCGAACGATCGAAGAGGTTCAAATATGTATTGATAGTTCGGTGTGTTTTGGGATTTATAAGGATGATACCCAAATTGGGTTTGCCAGAGTGATTACTGACTATGTAGTTTTTGCCTATGTTATGGATGTTTTTATCGCTGAGGAGTTTCGAGGTAATGGATATGCTTCTGTTTTGATTCAAGCAATGACAGAAGAGCCGCAATTACAACAAGTGAAAATCTGGCGATTGGCCACGACAGATGCACATTTTTTATATGAAAAATTTGGATTTACAACCTTAGCTCATCCCGAAAAGATGATGGAAAAAATAATACTATGAATTTAGAAACATTTTATGAGTACTGCTTGTCAAAAAAAGCAGTAACAGAGCATTTCCCGTTTGATGAGGACACATTAGTATTCAAGGTAGGAGGCAAAATGTTTGCTTTATCCTCATTAAAACAATGGGAAAAACAAGAACCCTCGGTGAATCTTAAGTGTGATCCCGAGCGCGCTTTAGAATTGCGTGCCAATTACGACTCCATCAACGAAGGGTATCATATGAGCAAAATACATTGGAACACCGTTGCGATTAATCAAGATGTTCCAGATGCTATGCTCAAAGCATTAATCGACCATTCGTATGACTTGGTTTTTAAAAGTCTTACGAAAAAGATACAGGCCGAGATTACTGCTTTACCTATTGATTAGACAACAATATGTCCCCAGTTTTCCCCAGATTTAATGCGGAAAATTTGCATTTCGCTGACACCAAATTGTTTGGCAATCATTTTAATCCTAGTTTTTCTGTTGGGATTTTGTAGCATTTTTTTAATGCGCATCACTTTGGTCACCGTTAATTTTCTACCATCAGATTTGATGTTGTGTTCCAGCAAATTTTTTCTTGCTTGAATCACGTGTGGACTTTTTCGGTTGTGTTCCAAAAATTCTTCACGCGTCGCCCATTTCAAGTTTCGAAGGGAGTCGTTATCACGCACATAATCTAAATGCAGTACGTGAACTTGATCTTCGTACTGTTTTGGGATAAAATGCTCCGCAATAAGTTTGTAAAAAAAGAGATGTCGGTTGACTGGTTTTTCACCAGAATTGATTTTGTAACGAAAGATACGGTAGCCATCTATCATGCTTCCTTTTAATTCGCGACCATCTTCAATTCGGTCTTTAAAACTAATCAGCCTTCCTCGGCTGGTAATTGCATAGCGCAATTGCAAGGATTCGTGTACGTCGAATTCTTTAATTTGTTCGTTTGGATATAATCGAATCATATGTGGCTTAGATTGATTTGAAACAAATATAGCTAAATATTTATCTGATTTTAAAAAATTAAAAAGTAGGAGCTGTTTTTTTTTATAATCAATTTGTATTCTTGTTTTTTATTGTTTAAAGAATGAATTAACAGCTTGCATCACAAACACATACGGGTAAAGGGTAATATGGTTGTTGTAGAATAATGAGAACTAAATCAAAATACAATCTCAAGAAACCTAAACAAATACTTATAAAGTGAACTTTTTTAAGGGTTAAATTACTTCGGAGCAACAAATGAAACCAATAAGATTTAATAGCTTCGGAAATGGATTTTACCAATTGTAAATGGGACAAAAGGGTGATTTTTGAGTATTAGGAATAGGTTTCTTTTTTATTTTTAATTAAGAAGAATTCTAGTTGATTCACTCTCAAAATACTCTTCGCAGAAAAAGCGACTGTATTCTTTTGCTGTTGCGCTCATTTTTTGATAGAGGGTTTTGTTTTGCAAAAGTTCATTTAATCGTTTGCTTAGTAATGGAATATTTTTGCTATCAATCAAATAGCCATTTTCACCTTCTTTTACTAATTCAACTACACCACCAACTGGAGGAACTATAGTTGGTAATCCATAAGCCATAGCTTCAAGGATAGTAAGGCCAAAAGTCTCAACAGATGAACGGGCATCAGATAAATTCAGTACAATGCTAGCTTCTCTATAGAAAGCATGTGTGTCTTCTGGAGTTGGGTAGATAGTTAAATTTTCTGGAAGAAATTCTAATCTAAAATAATTATCGATTTCTTTTTGGGTAGCATCTAAGACCAATTTGAACGTATAATTTCTATTTAAATGTGCTAGATGCAAAAATTCGCTAACTCCTTTATTTGCTTTTAAAGAACAAATCATAAGAATGATTTTGTTTTCTTTTTGAGTGGTTTTAATACCCTTACATTGATTTAGAAAATCTTTTTCGAGCACGTTGTAAATTACATTGCTTTTAATTTTTAGTGGTTCTTGTTTGGCTAAGAAATTAGAAACGTAAACCACTTCATTTGCTGTCCATTTTACTATCCCAAAAAGGAAAAGTTTGAAGATTTTTGGAGTCATGCTGGTATCGTGTATGTGGTACATGATTTTGCATCCTCTAATTTTTCCAGCAATTGCAGCTCCAAAAGGTAATACAGTATTGATATAGAGTATATCTGATTTTTTTAAATGAAAAAGAAGCTTAAAAAACAGAATGCTTTGACTAGCAAAAATAGATATCAATCTAAAAATAGGGTTTTTAACGGATGAATACCAATACTGATGTGTAGTAGATTGAGGGGTATTTGATAAAAAACCTTTTTTACCTCTGCCCATATAAAGCTCGGTATTGATTTTGTTTTTGGTCCAACCTTTTACTAATTGTTTCAAAACCTTTGAACTTTCGCTAAAATCGTTAACTAGATGTACGGCTATAATTTTCATAATGTTATTTTGCTATTAATGTTATCTAAATAGTTTTTTTCTTAGTTATTCGTGTTGGCTTGTTATGCCTTCTTTCTTTTTTATCTATGCCAAGAATTATGCTAGAGATGTAAAAGTCTAGTAAACACGGGGAGTCTCATCTTTTTTGAGCCAGAAAAAATTCCAAAATTTGGACTGTAGAATCATAAATGGAAAAAAATAGTTTCCTTTTTTTAACAAGAAGCTATAACCTATCGAAGGAAGATGGGGCGCTTTTATGACATTATGGTGAACAATAGCGTAAATAATTGAAAGTCGTTTTTAACCGTTTACAGTATCTTATGTTTTAGTACCTCGCTAGGCAATTTGATTGTAGATATTTTTTAAATGAGTTCCTCTACTTTCCCAACTGAAATTGTTTTCGTAATGCTTTCGCGCTCGATGGCTCATTATTTTTGTAAGATGTGGGATTTTGTACAGTTTTAAAAGCGCTTGTTTTAATTCTATTACTGTATCTGCATAACTTTGTTCAGGAACAATGATGCCAAACGAATCGTCAATGTAATGCCCAAGACTGTCATTATCTAAGCAGATAATAGGTAAACCAAACGAAAGTGCTTCGGCAATGGCCATACCAAAATCTTCATGAGACGGGAACAGAAATACGGTTGACTCTTGGTATTGTTCTATCAACGATTGACGATCCAACCGTTCAATCATTTCCACGAAATCCTGGGCTTGGTTTTCTTGAATGATTTTTTGGTATAATTCTTTTTCAGGTCCTGTTCCTACAAGCGTGAGTTTGCATAATTTCTGTTCTGATTGTGGTAAAGATTTTATAAACCCTATAAAAGAATGTAAGGTTAAGTCAAAACCATTTGCGGGAACAAATTGACCAACACTTAAAACCCGAAACAAGTTGTTTTTCTTTGGTTTTTCGATATAAAAATCTTCTGAAGCTACTGATGGATATATCGAAAAATTGTTTTCTTTTAATCCCAAATGAACCGGAGCACTAGGGTTCATACACCAGAAATGGGATGTCTTTTTTATTGCTTTTTTCATAGAAGGAGAATGTTTTAAAAATGATTTTTTTGTGAACCAAGAAAGTTCCGTTAGTAGTTGTTGTTTTTGAGAATAAAGTTTAAGGTATTGTTTTGGAATACGCGGAGAATGTCCGATGGGACCCAAAACCATCGGTTTATTCAATTTCCATAAAAAACTTGGTATCCAATCGATATGAAAATTCACATTGTGTACAACATCATAAGAGAGGGTTTGTTTTTTTACAAAAGACACTACGCCACGCTGCCACATGTAGTAATAGAACCAAGAACCCAATTTGCAATTTTCACAGAATCGCATCCAATTGGGTAAATCAAAATATAAGAAAGTAATATGATCAAAGGATGGATGCGTATGCTCACTAAGATACTTTTCTATAGAGGCTTGATTGTATATTCTTGTTATCGCAATTACTTTTTGATCGCGTGCTATTTCAAGGATAAAATTCCACCCCATACCATCTTTTGAACCTTTATAGGGATTTACGGTATAACAAGTGGCTAAAATTGTTTTGTTAGACATGATTTCTATTTTTTAATTTTTTTTGACTGGTTCACCGTTACTTTTTAAAAAATAGAGGTATGTCTACACTACATGAGTCACGACTAGTGTGGCCAATGGTGTTTTATTTATACCAATATTTTTTACTTGAGGACTAATTACAGGTTGTTTAATAAATAATTTTTTGAAAGGTAATTCCAGTTTTTACCAACAGTATAATAGTGTTTTACTATTGAAGTATTTTCAAGGTTTAATTCAATAGGTTTAGGGGCATAGCTACTAGTATTGATGAAGCTTTTTATGGAGTCTAGAATATAGAATGCCATATTAATACAATATAAAAGCGATTGATTTTTTGGGTTATTTTTGATAAACTGTAATAGTTTAGATTGATCGCGATAATTAGTTTTGATGCAATAGATGATTTGTAAATCCAAAACATTTTGAGACTTTTCTAGAAGAGGCAAATAATGTAAATAACGACTTGGTACTTTGGCACGATTGAGCAAATAAGATAATGTTGTAAATCTAGCTGCATCGATTGCTCGTGCTTGTTTGATTCCGAAGGGAGATAAGGGGTTATTTTTATATACCTCATGTGTATTCATAATCTCTAGATTTCGAATTTTTAGTTGCCAAAACAAATCTATGGTCAAGATACTACCATCTATAAGGGTCGCTTGTAGGGCATACATAAACGTTTTTTTTTCGACAGAAACATCGCTAACCAAATGATGATTGGTAAGGAGTTGAAGTATTTTTTTGGCTTCTTTTTTTTCGATGACAAGATCAATATCAGAGGTTTCACTAAGCTTTTCGGGAGCAAAATCTGGGAATTTTAAAGCACCATATTCGCTGTTTTGAATGCTGTCAAAAACTTCCATAATCACTAATTCTCTGGGTGCTTTTTCTTCTTCAAAGAACAAATCCAAAGCTTCATTCCATATGTTCAATAGACAATCTATTGATGTATTCCATGCAGATTGTTCAGCAAATACTTTTAAAGAATGCATACAATTGGTCAATAAATACCATTTGAGTTGATGTTTAAAAGTATCTAGGTCGTGGTCGAAAAGACAATTTCCTTTGCTATCTACACATTGTTCCTTAAGATCTTTATAAATGGTAGTCCATTTCTTTCTGTCCATTATTACTCCTTGTTGAATAACAAAATGAAAATAATCAAAGGCATAAGGTCGGTCAGTTCTGGCCAATTCCCAATCATACAAAGCGATAGTCTCACCTTGTACATATTGATTCCAAGGAGTAAAATCTCCTTGAGAGAACCCCAAAGTTACCCGTTGTTGTTTGGTAATCGAATTCAAAAGAAATTCTATTTTACGAACTAAGTTTTGAGGAATTCTAGTGTCTTGAATATCCAAAAAATCAGATTCTAATTGTCGATACCAAGTCCAATTTTCTACAGCAAGGGTTTGTTTTTTGATCAAAGCCATTTCGCGCAACACTTTTAAATGTGTATCAGTAATTTCGGTAACTCTTTTGCCATTATCAGAAACGTCAGAAAGTTGAATGATGTTTTCGTTGACCAATCGAACCAAAGGAGTCGTAAATCCTCTTGTTGAAAGTTGTAAGTTTTTTAAAATTCTGTATTCGTTTGCTATGCTTTCTATAGCATTTTCGTTACCAGCAATTTTGTAAAAAGTTTTATTGGCGTATAAAACAGCTTTATGGTCTGAACCTACTGTACCTGTAAATAAGGCCCAATTGCTTTTGCAATCAAAAAGTGGATTTTCGGTTACATTATAAAACCACTTTTTTTGTTTGAAGAAAAAGCGTTGTAATTGTAAAGCAAAAATAATTTGAATCAATTTGGCATAAAGCCAAGAATTTGTATTCCCCACATTGTAAAATTTTAAGAACAGTGGTTCGGTATTTTCAGCGTTCCAAATCCATTTTGGCGAACCATCAGGGTTAGCGATATAGGATAATAATATGCTTTGTTCATTTCCAGTTGATTTTTTTGGAGAGAAATCGTAGCCAGTTAATTTTAATATAGTTTTCATCTTTATAGTGTTTTGTAGTACAGCTATTTGGAAAACTATGCCAAAACAAGAATTCCTTGATTTTACTGGGGTTTTTGAGTGTTGTTGGGGTTGATTTTTTTCCATAATTTGGAAAAAAGTCTCTTTTTGGAAATTATTTTATTACAGCTCGATGTATCGAAACATGTCATTAGCAAAGAATTTTTTAGATTATTAATAGAAAGTGCAGACGTTAAATTATTCACATAGCATTTCAAGATGAGAAATAGTACTATTTATGTTTTGCTATTGGTGAGTATAACAATGCTTAATGGACGATACGATATATACGTTCGGTAAAAAAGGAACAAACAGCTAAATAAAAATGCTCATTAGAATACTATATCTAATGAGCAGAAGTTTAGTTTTTTAAGTCAAAACAGGACTAATCGACTTGTACTAGTAATTTTATTTTGTCTATAGTAAAAGGATTTTCAGTGTTTTTGTAAACAGCCTGAGATTGTTTTTTAGGAAGTAGTTGTAGTCCTTACTTTTTATATAGACCTTTTATACTTACCGCTGTTCCGTCTATTTCTACTGTGAAATTTTCGCATAGTTTAATTGAAATCTCGTTGTTGTCATACATTTTTTGGTCTAAAAGAAATTCTTGCTTAGTTTTTGCTATCCATGAAAAAGAGTTTTTGTCTTTGAATTCAGTTGCAGTTATTTTGTTTTGGTTTTTGCATTCCAAAGCATTGTCTGTTTTGTAACTGCTTAAAAACAGCAGTAATAGTGCTAGTTGTATTAGTGTTTTCATGTGGTAAATAAAATGTGGTTAAAAAAAGCTCATAAGTCGCTTGAAAATTTTTGGATTTGAATAGTTGGTTTCAGTTTTTACTTTGCTAATTTTTTGAATGATATGTGTCATTTTATCACATACAAAAGAGTTTTTGGTTACATAATCAAAAGCACCATGTTTTAAAGCATCTACCGCGATTTTGATATTTTCTTGTCCAGAAACCATTACGACATAAATGTTAGAATTGTATCGTTTTATTTTTTTCAATACTTCAAATCCAGTCAAATCATCCATGTTATAGTCTAAAAAAATGATGTCTGGATTTTGGTCGAGGTTGTCTAGACACTCTTTACCATTACTAAAGTAAGTAACATCGGTATAGTTGAGATTTGATAAATACTGTTCATAAATATTGGCACAAAAGATATCATCGTCTACAATAAAAAATTTGAATTGGGTTGGATTTTCCATAATAAAATAATTTTATAACGGCTATGCCAAATTCAAGCCAAAAAGCACCAACCCATATAAATAAAGGGGTTGATGCTTTTTAATGTATTCTTTTGTTCCAAAAAATGGAAAACAATTCCAAAGGTGCTACGTCTTTAATTCGTTTTCTTGAAGTTGAGTAATGGCTAGTGTTAATACCTGTTTTATATTTTCAAGTAAAGCGGTTATTTCTTCAAGATTTGAAGTTGTTTTTATTGTTTTTTCTAGTGTTGCAATATCTGTCAAAGCACTGCTTATCCCTAAACTTTCAACGCTTGGTTTTACTTTATGTATCAAACGGTTGATTTTTGTATGGTTGTTTTCTTGCAATGCACTATCTAAGTCAATCAAAATTTGAGAGGTTTGCTCCACAAATATGGTAATCATTTTTTGAACAAATTCATCATTTCCTCTGCTTAAACTTCTTAACATCGACAGGTTATAAATGATTGGAACGCGGTCTGTTGCTTTATATGCGGAACTGTCTTTAGGACGATTTACAGTGAGTTTGGCTATGGTTTCTATCAAAACAAATTCATCAAATGGTTTGGTTACATAGTCATCCATACCTGCATTTTTACAGTTTTCAATTTCTGATTTGAAAGCATTTGCGGTCAATGCGATAATAGGTGTATTGAGTTTATATTCGTTTCGAATGATTTTGGTCGCTTCAATTCCGTCCATTTCTGGCATTTGTATATCCATTAGGATAATATCAAAACTTTGACGTTTCAATAGTTCAAGGGCTTCAATACCATTTTCGGCTTCGGTTACAGCACAATTAAAATAATGCATAGAATTTTGAATTACCATACGATTCATTTTGTTGTCTTCTACTAGTAAAATAGAAAGTCCAGCGATATTTACATTGACTTCTTTGTGTTGTTCTTTTACCTTGTCGGGATTGCCTTTTTCTAAAGCGAGTGTAATAAGAAAAGTGGTGCCTATGCCTTTTTCACTTTCTATTTTTATGTCGCCATGCATTAAGGAAATTAATTCTTTGGTTATGGCCATTCCTAAACCAGTTCCTCCAAATTTTCTTGTAACAGCCTTGTCTTCTTGGGAAAACTTTTTAAAAATGGTTTCGATGTAGTTTTGGTCCATTCCAATTCCAGTATCTGTAACCTTGATTTGAATACTTTGAAAATTGGCTTGGTCTGCTATGACTTCGCATTTCAAATCAATTCTACCTTTGTGTGTAAATTTTATGGAGTTGCCAATTAAGTTAAATAGAATTTGTTCAATTCTTAACGAGTCGGCTTTCAATACGGGATGGACTTTTGTATCAATACTTGCTGAAAGTCTTAATCCTTTTTGTTTGGCCAATGGATGTAAAACTTTGATAACTTTATCGATTGATTCTTCGAAAAAGAAATCTTCATTTTCGAGTTCCATTTCGCCAGCTTCTATCTTTGAGATATCCAAAATGTTGTTGAGTATAGCTAGTAAATGGCGGGAAGCAATCGTACTGTTGTCTATATATTTTTTTTGTAAATCGGTGAGTTCTTGTTTACCTAGTTCCCTCAAGAATCCTATTATGGCATTGAGCGGTGTTCGGATTTCATGACTCATATTGGCTAAGAACACTTCTTTGGCTTTAGAAGCTTCTTCAGCTTTTTGTTTTTGTTGGCTTAGTTCTATTTCAAGTTGTTTTTGCTCGGTGATATCGAGATGAATTCCCACAGAACCTACTAGATTTCCTTCGTCATCATAATTAGGTGCACCACTGATAGCCCACCATTTGAGATCGCCTTCTTTGTCTTTTATAGGGATTTGATACACATCTGAAATGCCTTGGGTACGCAATTCCTTTTTGTGTTGTATGGTGTCGTAGTTGTCTCCAAAGACAAAAATTTCCGACGGATTTTTTCCTAGCAAATCTTCAATCTCATAGCCAGACATCAAAGCAAAACTCTGATTGGCAAATTGTATAATTTCGTCATTGTCCACCTCAATGAGACCCAAGTTCATATTAGAAATAATGTTGCGGTATTTTTCTTCTTGGTATTTGAGTTTGTTTTCTGCTTTTTTTCTTTCGGATATATCTTGAATGAAAGAGCAAAAAAAGGATTCACCGTTTAGTTTCAAAGGAATTATGGCTATCTCTACTGGGAATTCTTCTCCTTGTCGGTTAATGGCGGGGAGCTCAATATTTTTATTTAAAACGGGACCCTCTCCTGTTGCCAAATAATGTTTCATGCCTTCGTTATGCCCTTTATGGTGTTGTTTAGGAATAATAGTTTCGGTGAGGGTTTTGCCCATTACTTCTTCTTTTTTCCATCCAAAAATAACCTCGGCTTGGTTGTTCCAAAATGTAATTCTTCCTTTATGGTCAATATTGATAATGGCATTCAAAGAGGCATTCATAATGCTTCTGTTTCGTTCTTCACTTTGTTCCAAAAGCATTTGGTTGTGAATACGTTCTGTAACATCGGTGTATTTCCAGAGATGTCCTTTATATTCTTGTTCTATGATAATAGGAATGTAATCTCTTTCGTAAAAAAGATTGTCTTTCGTTTCAATCAATTCACGAATCACAATTTTTTTTGCTGTAATAATTTCATTTACTCGATTGACAAATTGTTCTTCATTTTTAAAAAGAAGTTTGGTTGTACTGATTAACTCTCTGCAGTCTTTTCCAATCATTTCATTGGGTGAAAGGGTAATGTGGCGCATGTCGCAAAACATTTGATTGGTGAATACAATTTTGCGATCCATATCTTCAACCATAATGCCTGATTGGAGGTTGGCCAAGAGTGTTTTTAGCAAAACTAAATTTTCTGAAAGTTGGTGCTCTGCTTCTTTTCTTTTGGATATGTCCTGAAGGAAGGCACAGAAAAAGGTTTCTCCATTTTGAGTAATTGGTATAATTGAAATTTCAGCTAAGAATTCGTTGCCAGATTTTTTAACCCCTATAAGTTCAACATTTCTATTTAGAAATTCATTGAAACCTTGAGTTAAGTATTGGTAAATAGAATGTTCCCAAAGTGCCTTGTTTCGTTCAGGAATTAAGAATTCAGTAAATATTTTCCCCATAACTTCTTGGGGAGTATAACCAAATGTAATTTGTGCTTGTTCATTCCAAAAAGTGATTCTGCCTTTGTCATCTACAGTTATGATGGCATTTAGTGAAGAGTTCATTACAATTCGGCTACGCTCTTCACTTTGTTCTAGCAGATTTTGACTTTGGATGCGTTGGGTTACATCCGTGTATTTCCAGAGATGTCCTTTGTACTCATCGGCTATATAAATTGGAATATAATCTCTTTCATAATAGTGTCCATCTACGGTTTCTAAAAGTTCATTGGTAACTACCTCTTTGTTCCTTAAAATACTAGTAAT
Source organism: Flavobacterium sp. UM26 (assembly GCF_057922445.1). Taxonomy (NCBI): domain Bacteria; kingdom Pseudomonadati; phylum Bacteroidota; class Flavobacteriia; order Flavobacteriales; family Flavobacteriaceae; genus Flavobacterium; species Flavobacterium myriophylli. The sequence goes on from NZ_JBVHCY010000004.1 coordinate 85,992, forward strand.
ACCTGCACTAAATGCTTCTGGATCTTTAAATAAATGTTTTGATTGCTCTGCCGAATTGGTACAGTCGATACCAACCATTTGGTCAGGAGTGACAGGAATTGAAAACATTTTGCAAAACAATTGATTAGTAAAAAGTATTTTTCGGTTTTCATCCTCTACCAAAATACCTGATCGGAGGTTGGCCAAAAGCGTTTTTAGAAGTTCAACGTTTCGGTATAGATTTTTCTCGGTATTCTTTCTTTTCTCGATTTGTTGGTTTAAGTATTTTGAGATGAATAAAATATCATCTACAGCGTCATCGTCTTTAATGTTTTTATAATCGTCTTCGAGAGCTTCCAAACTATCATATAAGTTCGAGATAGATTGTTGCTTGAGTTCGTATTCTTTTTTGAGATTATGATGAATCTCATGGTACTCTTTTTCGCTTTCTCTAAAAGAGTGATTCATTAAATCCCTGTCTCTTTCATAAGCCGCATAGGAGTCGTTTACGGCATTCAAAAAAGCCACCATAGATGGATTATTTACCCAATCAGACGGCAGATGTTTGTTGATTTGCTTTTGTAAAAGTTTATGAAGAGTAGCCATAAATCAGAGTTCATTTAAACAAGTGATGGTCATGGTTTGATTGTGCAATTCACAATCCGAAAATGGGTGAAGTGGCGATATCTCGCCATAGGAATAAAAGCCAGTTAACAAAGTAGTATTGTTAAAGATATCAGAAACGGCCTCTACCTCTTCGTCTATTCGATTATTGAGGATTACTTTTCTTCCCACACAACTTATTAATAAAGCCACTTTTGGGGATGTAGTATTCATTTTTAAACAATGATTCGCTGCATCGCTTGCCGCATCGATAAGCCTGTCAAAATTGGCTTTCATAAAACGAACCTTGCTACCTATGGGCAAATCTCCAGCAAAAGTCATCGATTGTTTTTGTTCGTCTATAGATAAAATGGTGCGTACAATAACATCTTCGCTTTCATTTACTTTTATAGAAAGAGGAAATAATAAGGCAGAACCAGGTAAATCATTTGCATATTTTCCTAAGTAGGTTTTGTATAAATCCAATACGTTTTTATGGTCAATTTCATAAAGGATGTTTTTGTCAGACTTGGTCACGGTGCGTTCTAAGCCAAAACTTTCCCAGCCGCCAATTGAACCATGAGATACTTGAAGTTTTTCGCCATAAAATCCGATGGCTATTATTTTGCCAGAAGTAGGAACCTGGTTTAATCCTACGTAAGTTTTTTCAAATTTAGTACCGTCTCCAGCCAATCCTCCTGTGACCAAAATTTTGTTATCAGTAGCTTCATTAATTCCTTTTACAAGTTCACTGCCGTTGACTTTACCGCCATCCGAGAGTACAAAGATGAGTTTAAGTTGAGCTTTGGGCAGTTGGGTTACTAGAGCTTTGCCTGCTTCGAAACTAGTAGAAAAATCCTCTATACTTACCTCTGCCGTAGCAATTTTTGTGTCTTCAAATTGCATGGCAACTAGTGAAATGGTATGGTCAAAAACTTCTTTATCAAATATCTCTCCTGCAGATGAGGCTATTGCTAGTACAGCATTTGGAAATTTTTTTCGAATGGCATTGTAATGAAATGCATCCGAAACTAAAACTCCGGCACCAAAACCAATAACTAAATTGGCATCTTTTATGGATAGCTGTTCCTCATTGATTTCTTTGGTGAAATCTTGATGTTGGTATAAAAAAGAAGCTACTTTCATATTGATTATTTTTTTAGTTCTACCGTTTGTAACAAATTGTAAATCGTAGATTTTCCGATGTCTAATTTTTTGGCGGTTTTTAGGACATCGTTATTGTTTTTTTTCAAAAAATGAAGAATAATTTCTTCGGTGTATTGTTTTAATGTTTTTTCTTGAGAGAGGAACAAGTCGCTCGAGTTAATGCTATTAAAACTCAAATCATCACCCGAAATCTCATTGCCGTCACACATTACACAGGCTAAATCGATTACCGATTTTAACTCTCGAATATTGCCGGGGAAAGCATATTTCAAAAGCTTGTCTTTCGCATCGTTAGTTAAAGATATCGGAGGCATTTTGTTTTCTTTTACAAACAAATCAATGAAATGTTTGGCTAGGAGCAAGGTGTCATTTTCTCGTTCTCTTAAGGGAGGAAGTTCTATCGGCAATCCTATGATTCTGTAGTATAGGTCTTCTCTGAAGTTTCCTTTTTTAACTTCTTGTGCCAAGTCTTTGTGAGTGGCAATGATGAGTCGTGCATTGAATTTTATTTTGGTTGTACCACCAAGACGAACGACTTCTCTTTCTTGTAAAACACGCAATAATTTGCTTTGAAGATTCAAATCCAATTCAGCTATTTCATCCAAGAAAATGGTGCCCCCATCAGCTTGTTCAAACTTTCCTATCTTTCTTTCATTAGCACCAGTAAAGGCACCTTTTTCATGGCCAAAAAATTCACTTTCTACTAACTCTCTGGGGATTGCAGCCATGTTTACAGCAATGAAAGGCTTGTTTTTTCGATCGGAATTATAGTGTATAGCGTTGGCTACGACCTCTTTACCAGTTCCAGTTTCGCCTGTAATAGAAACATTGATGTTATTGTTTAGGGCTTTATTTATCTTAACGAACACATTTTTGATGGCACTACTCTGACCTATAATGGTTTTCTCGAAACTAAACTTTTGTTCTAACTTTTCTTTTAGAATTTCGACTTCTTGAACAAGACTTTGGTTTTCTTTTATTTTTAGAATAGAATTCCAAAGCAAATCTTTGGTATGATTACTTTTCACAATATAATCTGTTGCTCCAGATTTTAAAAAGTCAACAGCTACCTCAATATCTTCTTGTCCACTAATAATTATTATTGGAATGCTGTTGTTGATTTCTTTGATTCGTTTTAATAATATGTCACCCGTTATATCTGGTAAACCAAAATCCAGACAAATAATAGCTGGCTTTAAATGCAAATTATTTAGGCATTCTTTGCCTGTCCCATATAAAAAAACATTGAAATCAGGATTTAACTTTAGATGATATTTTAAAGTTTCTCCAAAGAAAGGGTCGTCTTCTACGATGAAAATTTTTAATTCTTCCATGTCTTTTGAGGCTAATTACTATCTAAGTTAGTAAAAATTAATACATTATGATATTTTTTTGTAAGATTATTTTTTGCGCATCAACCATTGTTTTAAAAAAATCTTTCGACTACTTTTAATAAATATTATATTTTGATGAAGTAATGGTTTGTAAAAACGAGTTATTCAATTTAGGCATTACTTTTGTTAAGATATTTTTGTGAGACCAGACGTAAGGTTTTGATAAACAAAAAAATAATTATTTTAGAAACATAAGTAGTATAATGAAAGAACAAATCAAAAAGTTTTTGAACGAAGAGCAAGACCCAAAGGCAATCGAGAAAGTAACGGCTAAATTGAATGATATCTTAATGAAAAACGAAGAGGTAGGCTATATTGCCGTACAAAAAAAACCAGCTTTGACTGTTTTGCCTGATAGTATCGTTTTGACCAATAAAAGAATTATCATTTGCCAACCAAAAAACTTAGGACTTTCAATGCATTTTATTGATTATACTTGGGATGAGGTAGATGGCGCTTTTGTAAAAGAAAATATTTTAGGTTCAGAGTTTACTTTCTCTACCAAAACAGAATTGCAAGTAACGATTGATTACATTCCAAAAATTCAAGCTCGCAAAATTTACACTTATGCAAAAGAACAATTAGATAGTTTGAAAAATGGAGCAACCACACCAATCGCCGATGCAGTAATTACTCCCGAAGCTGAAATTATTGAAGAAGTAGAAACTGAGGAAGTAACAAATTTTGCTGAGATTATGCCAGCAACAACCACTCACGAGGCTAGTTTTGTAACCGAATCTGAGCCTGTTTCTAGTGCCGGTTTGAACCAAGAAGAATTGTTTGCCAAATTACAAAACTATAAAAAGCTATTAGACAATGGTTTGATTCTGCAAGGCGAGTACGATGCCTTCAAGAAAGAAATCTTAAGTCAGATGTAATCTTATCGAATTAAAATGAGGCACCCTGTTTTGTTTATTCAAAGCAGGGTTTTTTTATGACTTTTTTGTTGTGTAACATAAGTTACTGTTCGCTAACGTCATGAAGACTAATTTTGTAGGGTAATATTAAATCAATTCATTATGACTACAACGGTAATTATAGGTGGAAGTTTTGCTGGAATGACTGCTGCACTTGAAATAAAACGAAAAGGGAAAGACCAACACAAAGTAATTTTAATAGATAAATCACCCTTGTTTTTATTCATCCCTTCTTTAATTTGGGTTCCTTTTGGGAGAAGAGATATCAAGGATATTTCTTTTAAGAAAGAAGGAATATTGTCCAAAAAGGGAATCGATTTTGTAAACGAAGAAGCCACAAAAATTGATGCCACAGCGCAAGTTGTATATACAGACAAAGGAGAATATCATTACGATAATCTTGTTATAGCCACTGGGCCAAAAGTAAAATATGACATAGCTCCTGGAGTTGAAGAGTTTTCGCATTATGTGGGTACACCCAATGGAGCGATGAAAATTAGAACAGCGCTACAAGAATTCAAAAAGAATCCTGGACCAATTGTTATTGGTGCTACTCAAAATGCGGGTTGTATGGGAGCGGCGTATGAGTTTTTATTCAATATCGAAAAATGGTTGAGAGAAGAAAACATTCGTGAAAAAGTTGATTTGTACTGGATTACACCAGAAGATTATTTGGGACATTTTGGGATAGATGGTATGCCAATGGGCGAATCTATGCTAAAAGGATTTATGAAAATGTTCAATATTCATTATAGAACAGAGGTAGGAGTAAAAGAAGTTCAAAAAAACAAAGTAATCTTAACGAACGATGAAGAACTGCCTAGTGATTTTACTATGTTGATGCCGCCTTTTATTGGAGTAGATTTGGTGACCAATTCTCCTGATTTGCATGCTACACCAGCGGGTTATATTCCTGTAGGAGACGATTATCGTCATCGTGATTACAAGAACATTTGGGCAGCAGGAATCGCAGTCGATGTGAAATTACCTTTTACACCCAAATCCGTTCCTTTTGGGTCTCCTAAAACAGGTTATCCGTCTGATGAAACGGGAAAAATTGTAGCTGAAAATATTGTTCGCGTTGCCAAAGGTCAAACCCAATTGGTTAAAAAAGAATGGGGTAGAATTCCTGGTTTGTGTATTATGGATGCAGGAAAAAAAGAAGTGATTATTTTTTCAACTTCTTTGTTTAAACCACGAACTTTTGCCATTATGATTCCGAACATTATTTTCGATTTTAATAAAGTGATTTTAGAGAAATATTTTCTTTGGAAAAGCAAAAATGGTTGTGCCTTTTTACCCTAAATCGTTGTTAGTTTTATAAAAAAAAACGTCCGAAAGGACGTTTTTTTATGTGTGTATCTAAGATTATAAAGTGCTTTTTTGCTTTTCCACAAAAGTATTCGATTGTAATTCCAATAAATCTGTTGCATTTTTTCGTTGTAACTCATACAATCTTTTGTCTTCGGCAATATCCGCATATACTTTGTCGTGCATACCGGCGCTGGTTTGTACCAAAAGAGTACGTTGGTATTTGTCTTGTTCTATTGTAGCTTTTAGCGCAGTTTCGAGGTCTTCTAGTTTATAATCATATTCCCCTTTGGGAGATAATAATTTGGCAATAATTGGCGAAGTTTCTATGGCCAAAAACAGGAGCATAATAAAAAAAGAAGGCAACCAAGGCAAACTATTCAAAGCATTGATTCTCGCCATTAGTCCGTCAAAACCATCAATAATAGGTTGGGTTTGCGTTACCTTTTTGTCCAAATCGGCTTCCAGTTTTTTGTTTTCTTTTTCTAAAGCTGCAATTTTAGCTAAATTGTTTTTTTGTAAGGTGTCCAATTCTTTTTTAGACAAATCGTGTTTGGCAATTTTTTCTTTAAAGACAGGACCTTTGCCTAGTTTTTTGGTGCCAGCCGTTCCTTCGGCTTCAGCAATGTAGGTTTCATAAAGGGTATTGACTTCTTTCTCTTTAGTAGAAATCTCTAGTTTTAACTTATCTACTTCGGCTTTGTTTTTATCCAAATCGGTTTTGAAATAATCAGCGACTTCTTTTTTGTTCTTCAAAGCCATTGCATTTTTCTCTTTCAAAAGCACCGTGTTGATTTCTTTTTCGAAGATTTTAATTTCTAAGGGTTTTGAAATCACAATCGCAATGATGATTGCCAATAAAATACGGGGAGTAGCTTGCAAAAATTCGGCACTTAGCTTGTCTCTTTTTCTAATGGTCGATACAATAAATCGGTCCAAGTTAAAAATAAGTAAACTCCAAACTAGCCCAAAAGCGATTGCTGGATATACACTATCGAAAACAGTAAATAAGGCATAGGCACTCGCCAAAAAAGCCATCACAGCTGTAAAAAACACGGTGGCTCCAATACCCACAAATTTGGTTTTTTCACCTTGGGAGCAACCTTCTAGCAGGTTTTTGTCAGCTCCTGAACATAAAATAAAAAAGGATTGTAACATGATTGATTGATTTTTTGATTGATGAGTACAAATTTAACGCCAAAAATGATTCAAACGATAAATTACTGATTGTATTTTAGTTGCAAATGCTTTTTTTGGGTATTTCCTTCAAATGTTACGGCTATGTTGTAACTAAGTTATAGCTGTGTTAGGATTGTGTTACGAAAGTAAGCTAGTTTGGTTGAACCGTAACAAATTGTTAAAACCTGCGTAAAATTGTGTTAAATAATTCAGCTTAGTTTTGCGTTTTAACCATTAAATACTTGTATGAAAACAAAATTACTGTTGCTCTTTTTCTTTACTTTTCTATTTTCTCATGCCCAAAAAGGGGTGATTTCTGGAAAAGTTGTTGATGTCGATGATAAGTTGCCTTTGCCAGGAGCTTTGGTACAAATAGTTGGTATGAATAAATATGCGGTTACTGATTACACTGGGCGTTATGAATTTTTAAATGTATCTCCAGGAAATTATAGTCTTCAAATTAAATATATGGGGTACACTTCTATCACCAATGAAGTACAAGTTAGCGAAGGAAAGAATGCTGTAATTGATTTTAGTCTAAAAGCTGCTGGAACAGAATTGAATGAAGTGGTGGTTGGTGATATCTTAAAAGGACAAGCGAAGGCATTGAACCAACAAAAAAACAATAAAAACATTGGTAACATCATTTCCTCAGACCAAGTAGGTCGTTTTCCAGATGCTAATATAGGTGATGCCTTAAAAAGAGTTTCGGGTGTGACGATGCAATACGATCAAGGTGAAGCTAGAAACATTATCATTAGAGGTTTGGCGCCATCTTTGAATTCAGTGAGTTTGAATGGTGACAGGATTCCTTCTGCCGAAGGAGACAATCGTAATGTACAAATGGATTTGATTCCATCGGATATGATTTCTACTATCGAGGTAAACAAAACCCTTACTTCTGATATGGATGCTGATGCGATTGGTGGTTCTGTGAATTTAATTACGAGAGCAACGCCAAATAAAGAGCGTATTTCTGCAACATTGGCGGGCGGGTATTTGCCAATTCGTGAAAAAGGTAGTTACACTGCTGGTTTGGTATATGGTAATCGTTTTTTTGATGCTAAACTTGGAGCAGTTTTAAGTGCTTCTTACAATAATGTAGATTATGGATCGGATAACATCGAAAACGAATGGGTAAAAGATGAATTCGGTAATGAATTTCTTCAAGCTGCAGAAATTAGAAAATATGATGTGCAAAGAATTAGGAGAAGTTCTTCTTTGGCTTTAGATTATAAATTTGACGATAATAATTCCATTTTTGCGAACGCAATCTACAATTGGAGAGATGATAAAGAAAACCGATTCAGAACTACCTATGACGATATCGAAGCGGTTTATGATGCAGTGGATACCCAAAAAATTATTGGTTATGAAGGAAGAGTAAGACGCCAAACTAAAGGTGGAGTTGACAATAGTAGAAATGAAAACCGAAGATTAGAAGATCAACGAGTACAAAACTATTCGTTGAGGGGAGAGCATTTGATTCATTCCACTCTAGATTTAGATTGGTCTGCTAACTATTCTAAAGCAAGAGAATACCGTCCAGGTGAGCGATATATTGAGTATCGTCAAAAAGGAGTGGATATGACTCAAGATTTTTCTGAAAGTAAATTTCCATTATTGACTACTTCAGGTGAGTCTATCGCTAAATTCAAATTTGATTCGGTTACCGAAAATACAGACGATACTAGCGAAAGTGAGTTTGGAGCAAAAGTTAATATTCGCGTACCGTTTACCGTAGTTCCTTCTCAAAAAGGAAGACTTAGAGCGGGTTTAAGAGTAAGAATTAAAGAAAAATCGAGAGATAATAATTTTTTCGCGTACGAACCAGTGAATAGCGGTATGGAACTTTTGACCGATGTAAGTACGGTTACATTTGATGGAAAAGGATTCAATCCGGGTGCCAAATACATCCCTGGAACATTTGCTTCGGCAGCTTACTTAGGAAAATTAGATTTGAACAATGCTTCTTTGTTTGATAAAGAAGAAGATCCTGCCGAGTTTTTGACGGTAAATTACAATGCCAAAGAGAAAATTTATGCAACTTACTTAAGATGGGACCAGGATTTTAATGATAAACTTTCTATGGTTCTAGGATTTCGTGTAGAAAATACTAAAATCGATTATACAGGAAATCGAGTATTGGACGAAGAAACTTTAGAAGGTCAAATCAATAATACCAATTCGTATACAAATCTTTTGCCTAGTTTAACCTTACAATACAAAGCCAACAAAGATTTAGTTATTAGAGCGGCTGCGACTACAGCTTTGGCAAGACCTGATTATTATGCCTTAGCGCCTTATGTAAATAATATTGCTGCTGATAGAGAAATCGCTGCTGGAAATCCAAACCTGGATGTAACATTTTCTAATAATTATGATTTGATGGTAGAAAATTACTTCAAATCTGTTGGGATTATTTCAGGAGGAGTTTTTTATAAAAAGTTAGATGATTTCATTTATAATTTTAGTGATAATCAATATACCACCGAGAAGTTTGCAAAAGATTTTCCAGGTCAGGCAAATCCAATTCCAACAGGTGAAAATTGGTCATTTATTCAGCCAAAAAATGGAGACAAAGTAAACGTTTTTGGTTTTGAAGTGGCTTTTCAGCGTCAGCTAGACTTTTTACCAGGTGATTTCTTGAAAGGATTTGGTATCTACTTGAATTATACTTACACCAATTCAGAAGCTAAAGGAATTGCTGACGAAGATGGAAATGAACGTAAAAATATAAGCTTACCAGGAACTGCACCTCATATGTTTAACGGTTCTTTGTCTTGGGAAAACAAACGTTTTTCGGCTAGAATTTCTACTAATTTCACCTCAGATTATTTAGACGAATTGGGTTCTGAGGCATACAATGATAGTTATTATGACAAACAGTTTTTCTTAGATGCTAATGCCTCATTTAAGATAACTTCAAAATTGCGAATTTTTGCAGAAGCGAATAATTTGACCAACCAACCATTGCGTTATTATCAAGGTGCGGTTGCGAATACCAAACAAGTCGAGTACTATCAAGCTCGATATAATTTCGGCTTGAAGTTTGACTTGTAGTTTGTTGTCAGTAGGTGTTTTGTTAAACAAACAGGAAGTCTTTCCTGTTTGTTTTTTTTAATTTAGAGGAATGAAGAAAATACTATTTTGTTTGTTTGTAGCACAATTGCTTTGTGCGCAAACGCCAGCCCAAAGAGAATTGTCGGGTTATACCGGAGGTTATTTGTCTCAATTGCAACCATCCGCTAAGAGCTTGAATTTTTTATTGATGGGAGATTTTGGCCGCTACGGGCAGTTTTACCAAAAGGAAGTAGCTTCCCAAATGGGAAAAGCGGCTGCTACTCTCGATTCTAAATTTGTGATTACAGTAGGAGATAATTTTTATCCCAATGGTGTTCGAAGCACACAGGATTTTTCGTGGATGGCTTCTTTTGAATCGGTTTACACGGATTACAGTTTGCAAAACGATTGGTATGTTACTTTAGGGAATCATGATTACAGAGGCAGTTTAAAAGCCCAAATTGACTATTCCAATGTAAGTAGACGTTGGCATCTGCCTTCAACCTATTACAAGAAGATGATTGAATTAGAAGATGGTAATAAACTCTTACTTTTGGTTATGGATACTTCGCCATTTATAGACAGCTATTATAAAAAAGGTACGGATATGTACGATAATCTTATAGCGCAAGATACCACAGCACAAAAAAAATGGCTAATTAGGGAGTTGGAAACGAAAGATGATGTGGTTAAATGGAAAATAGTCGTGGGACATCATCCCTTATATAGTGGAGGCAAAAGAAAAGACAGTCCAGAGACTAAGAGTTTTGAAAGTAAATTTGCTACTATTTTTGATACTTATAAAGTAGATGCTTATTTCTGTGGACACGAACACGATTTGCAAATTATTAAACCCAAAAATCGTTACACTACTCAGTTTTTGTCGGGTGCTGCCTGCGAAGTAAGACCTTCTGGAACTCGTGAAGGGACTTTGTTTTGGGCTGAAAAAGCTGGATTTATGACTTTTTCTGTAACCAAAGACCAATTAGTGGCGCAAGTGGTCGATGCCGAGGGCAATGTGATTTTTAAAACGAATATTGATAAAAAAAAGTAAAAAATGAATAAATATAGTAGTTTGATAGTGGTTACAGCTTTTGTAACATCTTGTTCCAGTTCATTAGCGCCTTTGCGAAAAGATGGACTTAAACCAACAGTAGTAACCGAAACTGTTTTGCATGATACCGATGATCCAGCCATTTGGATTCATCCAACAAATCCTCAAGAAAGTCTTGTTATTGGTACAGATAAAGACACTGATGGTGGTTTGTATGTTTTTAATTTACAAGGCAAAATCATAAAAAAATCAGAAACCATCAAGAGACCTAATAATGTGGATATTGCCTATGGTTTACAAATTGATGGTGTAGTGACTGATATTGCAGTAACAACAGAACGTGAAACGAATAAAATTCGCATTTTTAGCCTGCCCGACTTGAAGCCTTTGGATAACGGTGGTATTCCTGTTTTTGAAGGGGAATTGGAAAGAGACCCAATGGGAATTGCAATTTATACACGTCCATCAGATAAAGCGGTTTTTGCCATTGTAGGCAGAAAATCAGGACCTTCAGGTTCTTATTTATGGCAATATGAATTGAAAGGAACTTCGAATGCAAAAGTAGAAGCTACTTTGGTGCGTAAATTTGGAGCCTACAGTGGGAAAAAGGAAATCGAAGCCATTGCAGTAGATAACGAATTGGGAGCAGTTTATTATTGCGATGAGCAATTTGGAATTAGAAAATACAAAGCTGATCCTGCATTAAATGACAATCAAGAATTAGCGTTGTTTGGACAGAAAGATTTTAAATCCGATCATGAAGGAATGGCCATATACAAATCTTCTGCTACTACGGGCTACATTTTGGTTTCTAATCAGCAAGCCAATTCCTTTATGGTGTATCCAAGAGAAGGAAGTAATGGCAATCCTAATGACTATCAACTATTAGCAGAAATTCCAACTTCTACCATAGAATGCGATGGTGCCGATGTTACAGCTATTAATCTCGGTCAACCATTCGATAAAGGATTATTTGTAGCTATGAGCAACGGAAAAACGTTTCATTTTTATGATTGGAAAATCATTCAAGAAGCTATCGATAAGCATAAAAAATAACGGTCTTTGTTTGTAATAAAAAAAGAGCTGTTCTTTGCGGAACAGCTCTTTTCGTTTTGGTTGGTTTATTTTGGTTTTGTTTTGGTAATTTTTATGCTTTTGGAGCACCAGCTAGAATTTCTTCGTTGGCAAATTCTTCAAATTTTTCAAAGTTTGCTTTGAATTTTTGAGCTAGTTCAACTGCTTTTACGTCATATAATGCTTTGTCTTCCCAAGTATTTCTTGGATTTAAGATTTCGGCTGGAACATTTGGACATTCTTGTGGAATGGCAATTCCAAATACGTCATGATTTACAAAAGGAACCGCATCCAATTCACCATTCAATGCAGCAGTAATCATAGCACGAGTGTATTTTAACTTCATTCGGCTTCCTGTTCCATAAGCACCACCTGTCCATCCTGTGTTGATCAACCATACGGTAACATTGGCGTCTTTCATTTTTTTGCTTAACATCTCGGCATATTTTGTAGGATGCAATGGCATAAATGGTGCACCAAAACATGCTGAAAAATTAGGTTGTGGTTCTGTTACTCCTGCTTCTGTTCCTGCTACTTTTGCAGTATAACCAGATATAAAGTGATAAGCAGCTTGGCCAGGAGTTAGTTTTGATATTGGTGGAATAATTCCAAAAGAATCAGCCGTTAAAAAGAAAATATTCTTTGGATTTTTACCAATAGACCCTGGTTGAATATTATCAATATGTGTGATTGGGTAACTTACTCGAGTGTTTTGTGTAATAGAAACATCATCAAAATCCACTTCGTTAGTGCCTGCTTTAAACACAACATTCTCTAAAATAGCCCCTCTAGTGATGGCTCTAAAAATATCGGGTTCATTTTCTTCTGATAAATTAATGACTTTGGCATAACAACCACCTTCAAAGTTGAAAACAGTATTTTCGTTTGTCCAACCGTGTTCATCATCCCCAATTAGTTTTCTTTCTGGATCGGCAGATAAAGTTGTTTTTCCTGTTCCTGAAAGACCAAAAAAGATTGCAGTGTCTCCATTTTTACCCACATTGGCACTACAGTGCATTGGTAATGTATTTTTGTAAACAGGCAAGATAAAGTTCAATGCAGAGAAAATTCCTTTTTTCATTTCTCCTGTATACCCTGTGCCTCCGATAAGTGCAATTTTTTTAGTAAAATCTAAAATAGCAAAATTACTCTGACGTGTTCCGTCAACTGCTGGATTGGCCTCAAAACTTGGCGCACAAACCACAGTCCATTCTGGAGTAAAGTTTTCTAACTCTTGCTCAGTTGGTCGTAAAAACATATTGTAGCAAAATAAGTTTGCCCAAGGAGTTTCAGTTACTACGCGAACATTCAATTTATAGTTTGGATCAGCACATACATAAGCATCTCTTACAAATACTTCTTTGTTAGATAAGTGAGCCGTCACTTTTTTGTATAAAGCATCGAAAGCAGCTGGCTCGAAAGGGATATTTACTTTTCCCCACCATACTTTATCTTCGGTAATACTGTCTTTTACGATAAAACGGTCTTGTGGTGATCGACCTGTAAAAGTTCCAGTGTTGATGGCTAAGGCTCCAGTCGAGTTTTCTATACCTTGACCAGAAGCAATGGTTAAATCATGTAATTCATCTGGAGTTAATTGATACTGAATTTTGGCATTCTCAATTCCTAATTTTTCTAACGAAATCGATTTCGTAAAAAGGGTGTTAGTGTCCATAAAATTGAAGTTGGTTTTTATTTGTTTCGATGTAAAAGTATAAATTAATTTTTAAATAGTCTTTTTTGTTTTAAATTTTCTTTTTAGTGTTTTTTAAAAAGTCAAATAATAAAACAGCCCAGGCTGAAATGAGAAGAACTCCTCCTATGGGAGTAATGAATCCTATTTTTTTAAAATCGAAGGGGGTTAATGAATTTGTAGCTAAAAAATAAATGGAGCCCGAAAATAATAGAACACCTGATATAGTTAGATAATAAATGATTTTTTGCGATTTTTCAGATAACGATGTATTCAAACCAATGAATAGAAGGAATAAAGCATGGTACATTTGATAGCGAACACCTGTTTCGAAGGTAACAAGTTGCTCTGTTGAAAGTACTTTTTTTAAGGCATGTGCCCCAAAAGCTCCTAAAATGATAGCTATCATTCCTAAAAGGGCAGCAGTTGAAATTACTTTTTTGCTCATAGTTCCTAATTAGAATCTACTGCAAAAGTATTTATTACATTTCAAACAAAAAGGGTTATTTCTGTTTTATTTTTAAATTTTTCATGTTTTAACACAATCTATTTGTTATGAATACAACAAAATAGTATGTTTGTGTTAAATAATTATATTTTTATGAGAACTATACTCATTATTGGAGCAGGTAGATCAGCCTCGTCGTTGATTCAATACCTATTGGGAAAGTCTGAAAAAGAACAATTACATCTCATAATTGGAGATTTATCGCTTGAATTGGCTCAGAAAAAAACCAACAATCACCCTAATGCGACTCCAATAGCTTTAGATATATTTAATACGCAACAAAGACAAGATGCGATTCAAAAAGCTAGTATAGTTATCTCTATGTTACCAGCGCATTTGCACATCGAAGTTGCGAAAGATTGTATTTTGTTTCATAAACACATGGTTACGGCTTCTTATATCAGTGAAGCTATGCAAGCTTTGGATGCAGAAGCCAAAGCCAAAGGACTCATTTTTATGAACGAAATTGGTTTAGATCCCGGAATCGATCATATGAGTGCGATGAAAGTTATCGATGAGATCAAAGAAAAAGGAGGGAAAATGCTTCTTTTCGAGTCTTTTTGTGGTGGATTGGTCGCTCCAGAATCAGACACCAATATTTGGAATTACAAATTTACATGGGCGCCAAGAAATGTGGTGTTAGCAGGTCAAGGAGGTGCAGCCAAATTCATTCAAGAAGGCGCTTACAAATACATACCGTATTGTAATTTATTTCGCAGAACCGAATTTTTAGAAGTCGAAGGTTATGGCAGATTCGAAGCTTACTCTAATCGGGATTCTTTAAAATATCGTTCAGTTTACGGTTTAGACGATGTGCTTACTTTATATAGAGGTACTATTCGCAGAGTAGGATTCTCAAAGGCATGGAATATGTTTGTGCAGTTAGGAATGACAGATGATAGTTACATAATGGAAGGCTCAGAAGAAATGACCTATCGACAGTTTGTGAATTCATTTTTGCCATATCACCCTACCGATTCGGTTGAACTAAAGATGCGACACATTCTAAAAATAGACCAAGACGATATTATGTGGGATAAACTAGTTGAGTTGGATTTATTCAGCCGTAGTAAGAAGGTTGGTTTAAAAAATGCGACACCAGCACAAATTTTAGAAAAAATCCTTTCTGATAGTTGGACCTTACAACCCGAGGATAAAGATATGATAGTGATGTATCACAAATTTGGTTATGAATTGAATGGTATAACTTCTCAAATCGATTCCAAAATGGTTTGTATAGGCGATGACCAAATGTACACGGCTATGGCAAAAACAGTTGGGCTTCCGGTTGCAATGGCGGCTATATTGATACTTAATGGTCAAATACAAACTACAGGGGTACAACTTCCTATCCAAAAAGAAGTTTACGAACCCATACTGAAAGAATTAGAATCATACGGCGTTGTTTTTAATGAACAAGCCATGCCATATATGGGCTACAATCCAGATAAAGTCTTCAATTAGTTTTCTTTTTAATTTTAATTTTTTTTGAGTTTATTTGTTAACCGCTTCTCTAAACTTGTACTTGAAGAGAAGCGGTTTTTTTATGAATTTAAGCTTTTGGGTTTATTGTAATAGGCAATGAATATTTGACTCTAACAGGTTCACTGTTGATTTTTCCAGGAATCCATTTTGGTGCATTTTTTAATACTCTAATGACTTCTTCGCTCGTTCCATAACCTACGCCATCTCTTAAAGTTGTAATTTCGCTGATGGATCCATCAGTTTCTACTATAAAACTTAGATAAATTCTCCCTTTGATGTTTTTCTCGATTACTTCTTTAGGTAGTTTGAGGTTTTGTCCCATATATTGATAGAAGGCTTCCATTCCGTTTGGAAAAATGGGGTCTTCGGTGATTTCATTCACTTGATATACTACATTTTCTCCCTTTTTAGTTTTTAGTTTTTTTGGGTCAAAGGCATCTATGATAATCACGGCAGGTCCTCCTTTTTTAAATATTTCATCGAGTTCTTCTTTTGTTGGCATCGACTTACTTTCTCCTAAAAAACTCGGCACCAGCTTTTTTTCTGCTTGGGTTAATTGAGTGTATTTTTTTTCGGCTACAATGGCTCCTTTTTCATTTTTGATTTTAAAAACGGTGTTATTATAATAGTTTTCGAATAGCGAACCCTTCTCTTGCTTTTGATATGGCTTTTCTTGAGCGTTTGCAAAAGAATTTATGATTAATGCCAAAACTAGCATCGTGCAGCGAAACCATCTAGTGGGTTTCTTTTTTAATTGAAATTGTGGTGTTTTCATGATGTCTTTTTTTTGGTTAAATATTTATTGTTTTTATGAATTAGAACTCATAATAGTGATGGGTAAACTATATTGTACACGAACTGGTACACCGTCTTTCTGAGCAGGAATCCATTTTGGAGAAAGTTTGATTACGCGCGTGGCTTCTTCACCGGTCCCGTGTCCAATATCTCTCAAAACGCTGACATTAGTAATGCTTCCATCTTTTTCGATAATGAACATAACATATACTTTTCCTTTTAAATTAGGTTCAGTTGGAGCTTGAAAATTATTTCCAACAAATTTGTAAAACTTCTCCATGCCTCCAGGGAATTCCGGTTTTTCAGTTATACCTGCTACATTAAATACAACATCATTCGATAGTGGTGGATTGCTTTCTTTTGTACTTTCTTGTGGCAAATTGACTAAAGTCTCAGTTTTTGGACCGGGATTTAAATTTGCTAGGTTTTTATTAGGGCTGACTAATGACTCTTCTTTTGTATTTGGTTTTGAATTTTCGGGTAATTTTTTCGAGTCACTAAGAACAATATCGATGCTTTTACCAGAAAACTTTTTATGCGCATTTTTTAAATGTTTGTCATAATAGGCCTCTGTGTAGAAACTATACTGAAAAGGCTGAGGAAATTTTTTGCTTCTAGCATTTTTATGAACAAAACTTCCTGTAAAATAGGCGATTTTGTCTGGTGAGTAGACCTCTAAATGACTATTGTTGGCGTGAATACCGTCAATCCAGATGGCATATTTTTTACTGTTTTTGAAATCTTCAAATTCTGCCTTTGTCGGAATTTTTTTTGAATATTTTTTAGGAGCAAAAGGTAGGTATCTATTCTTTTCTTCTAAGGTAAGTGCTTCATACTTTTTTGAGAAGTTGATATTCCTTTTTTTGTCAGTAACATTAACTAAAACACCTGCGTAGTAAATATCTCTGTCGTTACTTGTTGCAGTAGTATATTTTGTATTTGTAGATTTTGTTGCTTGTACTTGTGCAACACTATCGATACAGAAATAACAGAAAAGTGCCGTAAAAATTGGCAATAGTGCTAGCTGTTTGCCAAGTATTATTTTTTTCGAAGAATTCCGACCCATCATAAGAAAGCGTTTTTTGGTGACTTGAAAATTTAAATTACTGGCTAGGTACAAAGGCTTGTTACAACTCGCTTTGGATAACAATAGCGATTGATAAAATGGAATGTTTTGGTACGATTGCACCACTTTTTCATCGGCTAGGAATTCATGATTAAGTTGTATGGCTTTTTTGTACAAAATAAACAAAGGATTGAACCAAAAGATAGTTTTTATCAATTCTATAAATAGAACATCTAGGGTGTGCTTTTGATTGACATGTGTCATTTCGTGTGCAAACAATTCTTTTTCAATTTTACGTTCTTGGTATTCCGCTTCATTGATGAAAATAGAATTCATAAATGTATGCGGCAACACGGGTTCTTGAAGCAATACTAAAGTCGCGTTCTGAAACGTAAGTGTTGCGTTATGCTTTCTTAATTGATAAAATGTCACAATATTGCGAATAAATCTAAATGATAGAATTGCAGTTACTAGGACATAAATACCCCATAGTATTTGTTCCAGATAATTAGTTTCTTCTGCAATTACCATAGTTCCACCTGAAAAGCTCATTGGAATTGGAGCAGTCGCAGGAGTCGTGATTTCTTCAATAATCTCAATCGAAATAAAAGGAATTAGAAGTGAAAAAAGCAAACTAAGCAACAAGTAAAAGCGATTGAAACGGTGCATTTTTTCCTTTTCCAGAAAAAGCTGATATACTACCAATAGGATAGTGGCAGTAATAGTTGAAGTTAGCAAGTACTGTATCATGATTTCTTTTTTTGGATTTCGTTATCGATGATTTTTTTTAATTCCTCAAGTTCTCTGGCTGTTAGGTTTGTTTCTTTGGTAAAAAACGAAGCAAATTGAGAAGCTGAATTATTAAAGAAATTACTAATTAATCCATTGACATGTTTCGAGAAATAATCGTTTTTGTCAATCAATGGGTAATACTCTCTAGAGTTGCCATATTCTTTGTAAGCTACAAACTGCTTGTCAATCATCCTTTTTAATAAAGTAGCAATAGTAGTTGTTGCAGGTTTTGGTTCTGGGTAGGCTTCGAGTAGGTCTTTCATAAAGGCTTTTTCGAGTTGCCACAAATGCTGCATCACTTGTTCTTCGGCGTTGGTTAGTTGTTGCATGGTTTATTGTTTTGTGTTTTTTATTTCTTTTTCTGAGATAAGTTCTCCTTTATCGTATAAACGGGTGATGATTAAATCTTTCTTGGTGTCGAAATACTCCCATTGGCCGGAGTAAAACCAATGAATGTCTTTCCCTTTTTCAATCAACTGTGTAATTCCTTTGGCTTGAAGCGCTCCATTCGGGTGGTAAAAGCGCACTTTACAATACTCTTTTTTATAGGTTTCTTTTTTGATGATTTTGCCATTTGCATAGTATTTCCATTTTTTAACTGGTTCTCCTTCTTTGTATCTTCCAATAGATTGGTATCGAATAGTGTCCAAAGTATATTCTTCAATCCATTTGCCGTGCATTTTTTTATCTTTCTTTTGATTGATTTGTTGTACTTGGCAACTACATAAAAGAAATAGTACAAATAGTAAGATTGGCTTTGTCATTGCTCTACAAAATAATATATTGCTCTACAAATGTAGAATAAAAAATAATATGTGCAACAAAAGGATTAACTTTTTTAAATGAGTGGTTTAGAAACGGTTTTGCGTAAGGGGTAGGAGCGGCATCCTTTTTGGGACTCGCTTTTTCGGCGAGGGCCCAAAAAGATATAGCGGATGACCCGACCCGCTTTTTCTGCGGGTTACGCCCAAAAAAAACATCCGCTCAATCAAGTATGAAGGAGCGGATGTTGGTATGAAAAGAGTATTTATTTACTCAACTCTACAAAATATTTATAGAAAAGTGGAATGGTTTCGATTCCTTTGAGGTAATTGAAAATTCCGAAATGTTCGTTTGGTGAATGAATCGCATCGGAGTCTAAACCAAATCCCATCAGAATCGTTTTGCTTTTCAATTCTTTTTCGAATAATGCAACGATAGGAATGCTTCCACCGGAACGAACTGGAATGGCAGGAACGCCAAAGGTTTCGGTGTAGGCTTTGTTGGCGGCTTGGTAACCAATGCTATCGATTGGAGTTACATAACCTTGACCACCATGATGCGGTTTAACCACTACGTTAACGCCAGCTGGAGCAATACTAATGAAATGTTTGGTGAACAAATCGGTAATCACTTCCCAATCTTGATTAGGTACTAAACGCATCGAAATTTTTGCATAGGCTTTGCTGGCAATCACGGTTTTAGCACCTTCACCAGTGTAGCCGCCCCAGATTCCATTCACATCGAGTGTTGGACGGATAGAATTACGCTCATTCGTAGTATAGCCAGTTTCGCCATAGACATCGTTAATGTCAAGCGCTTTTTTGTAGTTTTCCAAGCTAAAAGGGGCTTTGCCCATTTCGGCTCTTTCTTCCAGAGATAATTCCTCAACATTATCATAGAAACCTGGAATGGTGATGTGATTGTTCTCATCGTGAAGCGAAGCAATCATTTTGGATAAGATATTGATGGGGTTGGCCACCGCACCACCGTACAAACCTGAGTGTAAATCGCGGTTCGGACCAGTCACTTCTACTTCTACATAACTTAATCCACGTAATCCTGTGGTGATGGAGGGTTGCTGATTAGAAATCATTCCGGTATCTGAAATTAAAATCACATCATTTTTTAATTTCTCGGTATTGTTTTCTACAAATGTTTTTAAGTTTACGCTACCTACTTCTTCTTCACCTTCAATCATGAATTTAACGTTACAAGGTAAAGTATTGCTTTGAATCATGTATTCAAAAGCTTTGACGTGCATGTACATTTGACCTTTATCATCGCAGGCACCGCGAGCAAAAATAGCTCCCTCTGGATGAATGGCTGTGGGTTTGATTACGGGTTCAAATGGCGGAGAATCCCAAAGTTCAACAGGATCAGCAGGTTGTACATCATAATGTCCATACACTAATACAGTTGGCAAAGTGGGGTCGATGATTTTTTCACCGTATACAATAGGGTAGCCGTCCGTTTCGCAAATTTCTACTTTGTCGCAGCCTGCTTTTTCTAAACTTACTTTTACTGCATCTGCTGTGTCGAGTACATCTTGAGAAAAAGCGGTATCGGCACTAACAGAAGGAATTTTTAATAATTCGATTAACTCATTGATAAAGCGTTCTTTATTTTCTTGAACGTAACTTGTTCTGTTTTCCATTTGGATGATTAATTTTTATCAATTCAAAAGTACAAAAAATAGAATAATAATTTTTTGTAAAAATTACTTTGAAAATAGGAACTTATGCTTATATTTGCACCCACCAACGCGGATATGGCGAAATTGGTAGACGTGCCAGACTTAGGATCTGGTGCCGCAAGGCGTGTAGGTTCGAGTCCTATTATCCGCACACAAAAAAGCTTCTCAAATGAGAAGCTTTTTTTATGTTTTAAAGTGAGCTCAAAAAATGAGTGGTTTTAATCATATCACTCTCATCAGATAGATTAATCTTGTTATCATTTAAATAGGATTTAATCTCGTTGATATGTGATGGATATAAAGCAAGTAATTTTGATTTTGTCGAAGGAAATTCAATAATTTTTTTGTCTTTCAGCTCAAGTAGATAGGTGCTTCTAATAGAGGTAAAGTGCGGTTTGCTGCTCAATTCAAAAGAGGTTTTAGCTACTTTGCCTTCTTTAAAGTCAATTTTATCACGTCGTAGTAAAGCTAAATTGTTACTGTTCATTAATTCAAAAGCATATATCCAAGCTTCATTATTTTTGTTGTCTTCAATGTTAATTAATCTAAGTTTTTTCCGATCATAATTCATATATATAACGCCATAAGTAGGTTCTTTTGATATGGTGTATATTTCATTAGGTTTTTTCTCTACTTCGACTACATCGTCAAAAGCATTATACCGTAAATTCATTTTTGATTTTACTCCATCTATTTCTGAAGGCACAAAGTCTTTATATATATAGGGAGTTCCCTCTATATCCTTAAAGAAGGTAGCTCTATAATCTTTGTTGGCTTGTATTATACTTAAATTATTGTAGATTGGAGCAATGTTTTGATCGGTTCCACCCAAAGTTTGAGCAACTGAAAAGTTGCTAATTATAAGTAAAAAAAATAGAATATTTGGTTGCATAGAATCATATTTAGTTTTTTTAATATCTTCAATCTGTATCTCAATATTACATATTATTTTGATTAATAAATTATATTTTTTTATTTTTTATTCAAATAAAAAAATACTACATTTAGCACTTCAACGATAAAATATCACACTTTATCGATTATTTTAAACAAATTTTACAATTAACCCTGCTTTTAATTGAAGAGTCAATGACGAATCTGATACATCATTTTAAAAATTTAATCTCAAACGATTTGTTTTTGAAATTGTCAGGTTGTTTAGACGAAAGGGATGTGCAGTTAAAAAAAACTATTGAAGTTTGTATTTGTACGATATTAGTTGGAATAAAGAGAAGTGATAATATCGAGGTGATTTTACTTTCATTAAAAGAATTGGAGGTTTCAATTGAAGATCAATTTAATTGTTTTTATGTAAATGAATCTTTATTTGTCTCTGGGCAATCATATTTGGAGCATCTTTTTCCAACCAAAAAAGAAAGAATTTCCGAAATGATTTCTAATGAAATTTGTGTCAAAAGTGAAAGTGCTAGGACAATATTTAATGTAGTAGCGTT
Source organism: Flavobacterium sp. UM26 (assembly GCF_057922445.1). Taxonomy (NCBI): domain Bacteria; kingdom Pseudomonadati; phylum Bacteroidota; class Flavobacteriia; order Flavobacteriales; family Flavobacteriaceae; genus Flavobacterium; species Flavobacterium myriophylli. The sequence continues at coordinate 107,981 of NZ_JBVHCY010000004.1, forward strand.
GTTGATTTTGTTTAATCTTAAAAATAATCCTCCAAAGAATTTATACCCACTTTTAGATTCTCAAATTCAGGGTTTATATGGTTTTATACCCAGAGGTGTAAGACTAGTATTGGGTATTCCTAATTTAGATTATATAACAGACCCTTCTCCTATAAAGGAACGTTCTTTTTTTGGTAATCTGTTTATGCGTTCCAAGAGAAATTAAATAATAGACATATAGGTTTCTGATTTGTAGTTAATTATAGTAACCAGTAAAGGGATATTGAGTAATTCAATATCCCTTTTTTAGCTTTAAGTATGTAAATGTTTATTTAATTGTTTGAACAAATTTTGATAATTCTATTATCCCTTTCTCGTCATCAAAATCAATTTTATTTTCTTTGATAAAGTTTGTTATATTCTCTTTTTTGTTAGGGAATAATTCAATTAAACTCTTTTTGTTTTTGGGTATGAGAGTTATTTTGTTGTTGTGTAAATTCCAATAAAACTCAGGGTTTAGTTTAATGAATTTCGCAGGACTCGCTTCATGGTATGTGCTTATTGCTTCTTTTGCTTTTTGAAGTTTAACTTGGTCTTTTCTGTATACCACTAACTTGTCTGAAACATAAATTTCGGTTAGGTAACCAAAAATTTCCCCTTCTTTGTTTATATATCTTAGAAGTTTTATCTTATTTGATTGGTTAATTGGTGATATAGTTGAATAAGGCTCTTCTTTCGTTAAATTATAATTTTGTTTATTATCGAATTGGACTTCTATTAAATCGTTTAGGATATTGTATCTAACTAGAATTTTTTGAGGAACTCCAGAAATTTCAGCTAGTACAAAGTCTTTGTTTAGGTAAGGAGAACCCTCTATTTTTTTTAATTCTAATTTGTTAAAGTCTGGGTTTCTGAACAATGCTCCAGATGATGTTAAGTCAATTTTGTGTACTTCAATCTGAGCATTAGTAATCACAGATATTATGATTCCAATAAAAGTGAAAATCCTCTTTTTCATAATAAATTTATTTATTATCGATCCAATGATTAATTTTTGTTTCTAATAAAGCCAAGGGTAAGCAACCGGATTCTAATACTTTTTCATGGTATTTTTTAATATCAAATTGGCTTCCCATTTTGGTTTTGGCTTTTTCCCGAAGCTCTTTTATTTTGAGTTGCCCCATTTTATACGAAAGGGCTTGTCCCGGAATGGCCATGTAGCGTTCTATTTCGGCAATGATACTCGCTTCGCTCTCAGCTTCGTTTTCTAGCGAATATTGAATAGCTTGTTCTCTTGTCCAGCCTTTGCTGTGCAATCCCGTATCTACAACCAAACGGATGGCGCGATGCATTTCGTTGCCCAGCATACCGAAGTATTGATAAGGATCTTGATACAATCCTAATTCTTTACCTAAACTTTCGGTATATAAGGCCCAGCCTTCGCCATAGGCACCAAACCAATTGAATTTTCTGAAATCAGGCAAATTTTCATTTTCTTGTTGTAACGATACCTGAAAATGATGTCCTGGGATGGCTTCGTGTAAAAATAAATCTTCGTCACCATATACATTGTAGTTTTTAACGTCTGGTATAGGTACGTAAAAAATTCCCGGACGGCTACCATCAGCTGTGCCTTGATTGTATTCGGCACTAGCTGTTTTTTCTCGAAAGGCTTCGGTTCGTCTTACCTCAAATTTGGTTTTGGGTTGTAAGGAAAAGAATTGATTGACTTTCGGTTCAATGATTTTATGAATGCGATTGAAATTAGCAATTACTTCTTCAGGTTGCGTAAAAGGCATCAACTCCTTTTTGTTTCTCACTTCGTCAAAAAAGGCCAATAAGCTTCCTTTGAATCCTACTTGTACTTTTACTTTTTCCATTTCTCCTCGAATGCGAGCTACTTCTTTCAGTCCTAATTCGTGAATGGCTTCTGGAGCGGTGTTGGTAGTAGTCCATTGTTTGGCATAACTGCTATACAATTTCTGCCCAAGGGCAAGACTTCCTATGCCACTTGTAGATCTGGAAGCGGGGAGGTATTCGGTTTTCAAAAAAGCAGTAATTTTTTGATATTGTGGAACCAGTTTTGTGGTAATTACCGTTTTGTATTTGTTGGCTATTTCCGCTTTGGTGTTAGCCGAGAACGAAGCGGGCATGAGTTTTACCGCAGAGTAAAATAGATTATCTTCTACTTTATTGGTTGGCATGGTTTCGAATTGTGGAATCATTTTTAGGGTTAAGGCTTTGGGTAATACCACGCCTTCTTTGATGCCTTTTTTCATGTACACCATAGCTGAGTCTATCCATTGGCTATACAATTCTATTCTTTTTAGGAAATTGGTGTAATCTTTTTCCGTTTTGAACGGTTGTGCTCCTGTGCCACCCGCCATTTGACCGATGGTTAAATGCGTGCCTTCAAATTGATTGATAGGCATTAAATTGATAGGATATTGCAACATTTCTTTGCCCATTGCAATTTCCCATTTCATGATTTCATAACTGTTGCGCTCTTCTTCGGAAAGTGACAGTGTGTCTATCGTGCTTAATGCCGTTTCGTATTTTGTATAAAAAGCGTCTTGTTTTTTTCGGAACGAATCGGTCATTTCAAATTGCAATTGGTCGTTGTATTCGTTTTGACCGTTTTGAGTAGCTCCCAGTGGATTTAGCACATTTTTATCATCAAAATAACTTTTGGTAAGTGCGGTGAAGTCCGTTGTGTTTGCTTCTTTTTTACAGCTAATTAAAAGTACGGATAGTGTAAAAGTTAGTAGGAATAGGTTTTTTTTCATTTTGATTAGTTTAGAACAATCGTAAAGCTACTTCATTTTTTTAAAATTCTTATCCGTGATACACTCTCGAGGCAATAATTTTTTCATTTTTAACTTCTAACACTTCGGCTACTAACAAATCGGTCTCGTTTTCTACCTTTCGGATATACTCCATAAATACTCGATCGCCATTAGCGGTGAGTGATGTTACTTTATAGTGTAAACTAGGAAGTCTCTCAAAAGCTTCTTGCCACCAAGATCGTAAGGCCTCTTTACCCGAAATCAAACCTTGGGTTTCAGGTTGTTGTATTTTTAGTTTTGGACTAAAGTGTACCGCTTCGTCGTCATACAATGAAAGTAGTTTTTCTAATTCTTTCTTGTTAAAACAATCAAACCATTTGTAGGCTATAGCGTTTAGTTTTTCTGGAGTCATACATTTTTATAATTAAAAAATCCCATTGCAATTGGATTGTAATGGGATGGTGGAGTATTTCTTTGTGTTAAATGTTTTTCAAATTGATGATTTCTTGATCCGTGAGTAATCGCCAATTCCCTCTTGGCAAATTTTTCTTGGTCAAGCCAGCAAACGAAACGCGATCGATGCGTAACACATCATAATTGAATTGTTCGAAGATAGAACGCACCACTTTTACATTCGCCGAGCGTAATTTCAAACCTACTTCACTTTTGGGTTCATTTTCAATATAACTCACCTCTTCTACAAAAACGCGGTGGCCATCAAGAATGACACCTTTGCTGATTTTCTCTAAATCCTCATATTTCAAGTTTTTGTCTAAAGAAACTTGGTAGATTTTGGAGGATTTCTGATTCGGTAAAGTGAATTTTCGAATCATATCGGTGTCATTGGTAAACAACAACAAACCGGTAGTGTTTTTGTCCATTCTACCAATCGGTGCAATTTTGGCTGTAGTAGAACCTTTTACCAATTCCAATACATTGCGGTATTCCTGACCTTCATCAAGCGCCGTGGTGAAGTTTTTAGGTTTGTTCAACAAGATGTACACTTTCTTCTCTGGCGTCAAAACTTTTCCATCAAAATTTACTACATCGGTTGGTTTTACTAAGTATCCCATTTCGGTTACGGGAACACCATTTACCTTTACATTACCAGATTGAATGTAAATATCTGCATCACGTCTCGAACAAACGCCCGAGTTCGAAATGTATTTATTCAAACGAATTTCGTCTTTTTCTTTAAGTCTTTTGGCGGCTTGATTCGGTTTTTTAACCACTTTGTTAGCCTCTTCTATTTTGGCAGTTGGCTTAGCTTTTTTAGGGCCTTGTGCTCTTTTAGGCATTGCAGGTTTTGGCTTATTCGAGTTGGGTCTTGCACCTGCAGGTCTTGCTCCGCCTCTTTTGTTGTTGCCTTCCTTCTTATTCATAATATGCTATAATTTGGTGCAAAGATACTATTTATATCCTTGTGAAACGATTTTCGATAATTAGAAAACGGTAACTAACTAATATATTAGTAGTTAAGTAGTATTTTTAGTAAGGAGATTTGTTTTAGGAGCTGTTTCCTGCTGTCCACTATATCTTTACTGCCGAACCCCGGCAGTAAAGGATGCCGTTCCCATCAGGGCTAGGAAATCCCGCAAAAAAGAACGTTTTGAATCAAAGAAATTACTGTGTCAATAACCAATTTTTACCATGCCAAAGCACACTTGGATTGATTAAAACAATACAAAAAACGCCCGCTACAATCAAAAACTTCAAGATGTTGTGCAATCTTATGTAGTGTGTTTTGTGGTTGGATTGCCTCAATAAAAGCAGAAAAAACAGCAGGACAATCAATGAACTGTAAAAGTAAATATCCATATAACCCACGTCATACAACTCAATCAAAATGTACACCGGAACCAACGTTAAAACCGTTAATCCTGTACTGATTCTTTTGGACCAATTTTCACCATACAATACAGGAATCGTGTGGTAATTGTTAGCCAAATCACCTTTCAAATTTTCCAAATCTTTGATTAGTTCCCGAATCAAAATCAATAAAAACAAAAAAGAAGCGTGAGCAAAGATAACCGCAAAATGATCTTTGTGACTTTCCAAATCTTCAATCGAAGTGGGTTTGTAATAGTATAAAAGAATGGCAAAAAACGGCCAAACGGCCAGCAAAGCAGCCGATACATTTCCGATAAATACCATTTTCTTTAACTTGTGCGAATACAGCCAAATCAAAAAAATGTAAAAAGAAAAAAACAAAAAAGCCCTCCAAGAAATGAATAGCGCCATCAACGCCACGATAAAGTTCAAGGTAAAATACACCTGAAGTTTTGTTTTCTGACTCACCAATCGGTCCAACATCGATTTGTTCGGGCGGTTGATTAAGTCCTTTTGGCTGTCGTAAAAATTATTGATAATGTACCCTGAGGCTATCGCAATCGCTGAAGCAAAGACTAAAATAAAGATGTTGAAGTCCAATAATATACTCAAGGCGCGCTGCTCTGGCGCCATAATAAATATAGCCGACAAATACTGCGCAATGATAATTATAGGAATGTTGTACCCTCGAATAACAGAGAACAAACTAACGATTTTTAATAACAATAGCTTTTGCTCTCGTTGCATCTTGAATGGCGTATGAAAGTTTTTTAGAATTGGTACACTACTTCAAGTTTGTAGTCTTTTAAAGCTGCTTTAGCACGCTCCAAATCTTGTGTAAAACCAAGAATGTAACCGCCTCCTCCAGAGCCGCAAAGTTTTAAGTAGTAGTCGTTGGTTTCAATTCCTTGTTGCCATACCCCGTGAAATTGCTCAGGTATCATGGGTTTAAAATGGCTCAACACTACTTTAGATAATTTTTTAGTATTGGTAAATAAGGATTTGATGTCGCCCCCCAAGAAATTTTCAACACAGGCATCGGTATATTTAACAAACTGTGTTTTGAGCATGTTTCGGAATCCTTGATCTTTTAAGTTTTCCATGAATATGTTTACCATAGGAGCGGTTTCTCCTACAATGCCAGAATCTAGCAAAAACACAGCACCTTTTCCGTCAAAACTTTGAGTTGGAATGCCTGTTGCTTCAATGTTATCTTTAGAATTAATTAAAATCGGAATGCTCAAATAGCTATTCAAAGGGTCTAAGCCAGAACTTTTTCCATGGAAAAAGCTTTCCATTTGAGAAAAAATGGTTTTTAATTCCAATAATTTCTCACGGGTTAAGTTTTCTAAAACCGTGATTTTATGCTGTGCGTATTTGTCATAAATAGCCGCTACCAAAGCCCCACTACTTCCCACACCATAGCCTTGCGGAATGCTAGAATCAAAAAACATCCCTTCGTTTACGTCTTTTTGCAAAGTCGCAATATCAAATTGAACCAAATCCGGTTGCTCTGTTTGTAAGGACTCCAAATAGGATACAAATCGTTTCAAGTGACCATTTGACGCTATCGCGTCTGGTGAAGGATGCTCCTCTTTTTTAAGAGCACCGTTGTAAAAGTTATAAGGAATTGATAATCCTTTCGAGTCTTGAATGATTCCGTACTCTCCGAAAAGTAATATTTTTGAGTAAAATAAAGGTCCTTTCATATCTTTTTTGCTTTCCTAACGGTAAATATAGGGATTTTTATTATTGTTTGATTAGTTGACTGCCAAATCCTATTTCATCGCAAAGGTACTGACCATTTTGACAATAGCCAACTAATTCACTTTGAATAAAATGTAAAACAGATTCTTTTACGTTTTCAGGGTACAAAACATGCACATTTGCGCCTGCATCTAAGGTAAAACAAACGGGTGTTTTAGTTTCGTTTCTGTACTTCCAAATGGCGTTGATAATCTGTAGCGTGTTTGGTTTCATTAGAATGAAATACGGCATAGAAGTCATCATCATCGCGTGCAAGGTCAACGCCTCACTTTCTACAATTTTGATAAATGCTTCCAAATCACCATTCTCGAAAATTGGAATCAATTGGTCAATATTTTCATGCGCTTGTTCAAAACGACGTTCCGCAAAAGGATGATTATGCATCAAATCATGACCCACCGTACTTGATACTTGCTTTTCGCCTTTATCGACTAATAAAATAGTATCTTGATAGTTTTCGAAAACCGAATGTACTTTTCCTGAAAAAGGTACACCAAAAAGGCTGGAGCTTCCTTCAATATTTTTTTGATTGCCCCAAACTACAAGATTTCCTTTTACACTTCTGCAAGCACTTCCTGAACCTAAACGAGCTAGAAAAGACGCTTTTTGATAGAAATATTCCTCAGTCATTTCAGGATTTAATGCTTTTTCAATACTCATAAAATTCATAGCCAAAGCCGCCATCCCCGAAGCTGATGAAGCAATTCCAGAACTGTGTGGAAAGGTATTTTGTGTATTGATAGTAAAATGATAGTCTTTCAAAAAGGGCATAAATGGAGTAATTCGCTCCAAAAATTTCTGAATCTTGGGTTTAAACTCCTCTTTGGGCTGTCCTTCAAAAAGCAAGTCAAAAGACCAATTGTCCTGATTTGCTTTTTTTTCAAAAGCCACACTAGTAATGGTTTTGCAGTTATTTAGTGTAAAACTGATTGACGGATTGGCTGGAATTTGATGTCCTAAATCGTCTCTTTTTCCCCAATATTTTACTAGGGCGATATTACTAGGGGCACTCCACTCAAAAAAACCTTGGTCTACGTTTTGGGTATAGGGTGAAGAAGGTGTAAAAACAGTTGATTCCATCTTGAAAAGTAAAATTTTGCACAAATATACTATTTTGACCATAGTGTTTTTCAATTTTATACACTTCCTCTACAAGGATGGATTTTAGTTGTAGAGGAAGTTTCAGTTTTTTTATTTATTTTTATTTAATTATTTAACATTTAGCAAGTCAACTATTCATTAAATCGATTTAATTATGACTAGAAAAGAATTTTTTGCTCGTGTAGGTTTTGGTGCGGCTGCCGTTTTAGTACCAGCTTGTATCACAGGGGTAGCCACAAGTTGTTCCAATGATAACTCAAGTGGTGGCGATCCAGCACCAACAGGCGTTGATTTTGTCCTCGATGTGAGTACGGGTTCCTTGGCTACTAATGGTGGTTTTTTGGTAACCAAAGGCATTGTAGTGGCCAGAACCCTAGCAGGTGATTTTTTAGCGGTTTCAGCTTCTTGTACGCACGAAGGGACTACTATAAATTACAGTGCTAGTGGCAACAAGTTTGTTTGCCCGAACCACGGAGCTCAGTTTAGTAGTACGGGTGTAGTTACTGTTGGTCCCGCAACACGTAATCTCACTACCTACAAAACTTCCTTGACTGGCAATTCTTTGCGAGTTTTTTCATAATGAAAGCAAATTTTTTAATTTTCAATTTTTTACATTTGGTGAAAAATTAATTTTCATCAAATGAATAAAATTACTCGAATCCTTACCGTAGTTGTTACTTGTCTTGCAATTGGCTATTTTTCTGGAATGGTTACACGTCAGGCTATATTGGATTGGTATCCTACGCTTGTTAAACCTTCTTTTAATCCACCGAATTGGGTTTTTGCTCCTGTTTGGAGTTTGTTGTATGTGATGATGGGTGTTGCGGCTGGTTTGGTTTGGGATAAAATCGAATGGAATCGACCGATTGTCAAAAAAGCATTGACGCTTTTTGCGATTCAATTGGCTTTAAACGCCTTGTGGTCGTATTTGTTTTTTGGTTTGCATAATCCTTTTTTAGCCGGAATCGAGATTGTCTTGTTGTGGTTGATGATTTATGAAACCTATCTTCAGTTTGCTAAAATCAATAAAATGGCAGGCTATTTATTGTTGCCTTATTTGGCTTGGGTAAGTTTTGCTACGGTATTAAATATAAGTATTTGGTGGTTAAATAAATAATTGTAAAAACAATTACCCCACCGCATTCGCCACAATAAACCCACTCGTCCAAGCATTTTGAAAATTAAAACCACCAGTGATGGCGTCGATATTGACAATTTCGCCTGCAAAATAAAGGTTAGGGTGGATTTTACTTTCCATGGTTTTAAAGTTAATTTCCTTTAAATCAATGCCGCCAGCTGTAACGAATTCTTCTTTGAAAGTGCTTTTGCCATTGATGGGGAAAACACCATTAGTGAGCTGTTGTGCCAAGTGTTGCAATTGGGTTTTGGACAAATCGGCCCATTTGGTTTCAGTGCTGATACCAGCGGCAAGCACCAAACTTTCCCATAATCGGTTTGTGAGTTCAAACGGTGATTTTTTGGAGACTGTTTTTTTAGCTTGTTCTTGTTTAAGGGTTTTCAATTGCGAGATGGCTTCTTCGGTATCGATAGTATTGAGCCAATTCACCAAAAGGGTAAATTGATAGTTTTTGTCGTGTAAAATGCGGGCACCCCAAGCAGATAGTTTCAAAATAGCGGGGCCACTCATTCCCCAATGGGTAATCAAAAGAGGGCCAGTGGCTTCGAGTTTGGTGTCCTTCACTCTCACGGTTACTTTTGCCGAAACACCAGGCAACTCTTTGATTCGAGTGTCTTTACTGTTAAAGGTGAATAAAGAGGGTACAGGTGGAATGATGGCGTGGCCAAATTCCTGTAGCATTTCCCAAATTTTGGGGTTACTTCCCGTAGCTAAAATCAAATTTTCGGCTTGATAATTTTGATTTTGGGTGTCAATTTTCCAATAGTTGTCTTTTTTGAAAATAGATTGCACACTCTGACCCGTGAGGACTTTGATGCCCAACTGTTGGGTGGCTTTTAGAAAACAGTCAATGATGGTTTGCGAAGAGTTGGAAACGGGAAACATTCGACCGTCTTCTTCAATTTTGAGGGCTACACCGTGGCGTTCAAACCACTCGATGGTGTCTCCAGAGCAAAATTGATGGAAAGGACCTCGCAATTCTTTTTCGCCTCTTGGATAAAATTTTACGAGTTCATTGGGTTCAAAGCAAGCGTGGGTTACATTGCAACGACCGCCACCCGAAATACGGACTTTGCCTAGCACTTCGGCGCCACGTTCTAAAATGGCTACTTTGGCTTTTGGATTTCTTTCTACAATGTTGATGGCAGTAAAAAAACCTGCAGCGCCACCTCCCACAATTAAACAGTCGTACATCATCGTAATCTTTCGGGAAAATTACAAAAAATTCCATCGACACCCAATGCGATTACTTTTTTAATGTCTTCAGGTTCGTTGACTGTGTATGTGTTGATTTTAAATCCTTCTTGGTGAATGCGTTTTACATTTTCGGGCGTGAGGGTTTTGAACCAAGGATTTATAGAGGTTGCCTTTAATTGATGCGCTATTGGGAGTGCGTCTAGCGGATTTTCTTCTGTTAAGACGTCGATGGCTATATTGGAATCGAGTTTTCGATAGATTGCTAATTCGTTCCAAAGGAAACTGGAGATGATGAAATCTTTTGTTGCCCAACCTTTTTTAATAAATGCCGAGACGATTTTGTAAGTGGCTTCAGCGGTATTTTTGCCTTTTAATTCGATATTTAAAGGGACTTTTCGGTCGATGGTCGTGATGATTTCTTCTAGCGTTGGAATGTGATGTCCGCCTTTTACGATTACTTTTTGCAGGGCTTCGAAGGTGTAGTTTTCTATCTGACCTTTTGCATTGGTGAGGCTATCCAAAATATCGTCGTGAAACACCATAACTTCTCCTGTTTTGATGACAAACACATCAATTTCGATGCGGTCGACGCCTATCGCTAATGCTTTTTTAATCGCGGGAACGGTGTTTTGGGTTTCGTGTCCCATAGCGCCTCTATGGCCTATGTTGAGTGGTTTGTGCATAGTAGTACAACTGGTTAATCCAATAAAAATAAGCCAAAGATACGGTTGAAGTTTCATTTTTTTTCTTTTGGCCTAAAATAGGAAAAAGCAATTACTTCTTGGTTAAATACTACGTTATTATTGTTTTATGTTTTTTGAAAAAATTAACCGCAAGGACGCAAAGGCGCAAAGTTTAATAGCATTTCTTAGTGTTACTTTGTGATTTCTTTGTGTTTCTTCGTGGTAAAAACTTAACCGCAAGGTTCACAAAGATTTACGCAAGGAACGCAAAGTACAAAAGCATTGCTTCTTGTTTCTTCTTGGTAAAAAAAACACCACAAATTCACAAATTTTACTCCCTACTTTGGGAAATGAATTTGTGAAATTGCGGTGTTTGAAATCTTATGAAATTTCTATTTTTTTGCCTCTAAAAGCACAAAAGTAAAATTAGAATTGATAGTCACTTTTCCATTGGTCACTTTTGCTTCTTGATTAGAATAGGCATCGCGAAGTAGCGTTCCCTCTGCGAAAATGGTGCCAACGGGTATTTCTTTGGTTCCAAGATTCACATCTAAAGCAACGACCACTTGGTCAGTAAAGTTTCCATTTGAAAAATAACGGCTAAAGGTATAAGGAGTTGCCGCAATTTGTTTGTGAACTCCAGCTCCGATTGCAGGATGGTTTTTTCTGAATTGTCCTAATTTTTGCCAATGTGCCAATGTTTTTTGCGTTTCAGGATTGGTTTTGATGGCTTTCCAATTCATAAATGAGCGCAAAGTGGCATCTCCCTGTGTGCCTTCGATAACCAACGAACGTCCAGATTCATCACCATAATACACTTGCGAAATTCCAGGTGAAAGCAATAGTTTTGTTCCGCTTTCGATGGTTTTTTCTCTTTTCGCATCGAATGGACCACCATCATCGTGAGAGGATAAATAATTCAGTACGCTATACCCTTGCAACTCATTGTTCAGTTTGGAAGAGTATTTAGAAAAGATGAATTCATAGTCTTTTTGAGCATCCCATTTGAACTCAAAATTGATCATATTGTTGAAGCCGTTTTGGTAGTAATTGATTTTTTTGTCTCCAAAATCAAATTCTTGTCCACCGCTAATACCGTAGTTATACACCTCGGCTATGGTATAAAACGAGTTGTTGTCTAATACTTTTGATGGGTTGTTTTTCTTCCAAACCTCAAAAGCATAGTTGCATTCTTTTTGGAAGGCTGCCCATACTTTTTCATCGGTATGTTTTACGGTATCGGCACGGTAACCATCGATTCCAAATTCAACGATATAATCTGTCAACCATTTGATGATGTAGTATTTTGGTGCTCTTGGATAGCCTGTTCTTTTGAAAAAAGCATCTAATGAAGCCATTTCTTTTTCGTAACGTCCTTCTTTTTTCCATTTTTCAATCAAGAAAGGAGGTAGGGCTACTTCTTTTTCGCTTTCGGTTTTTATATCTGGAAGATTGGCAACTAGGGTACAAGCTGTAGTTCCTTCGAATGTTTTGTAATCGCATTGAGGAGAAGTTCTTACCCACTCGCTAGGCCATACGGGATCGTTGGCTGTTACAGGTCCAGTGTGATTGATTACACCATCTAACACAATACGGATTCCTTTGGCGTGAGCTTTTTTAACCAATTCTGCTAAGTCTTTTTTGGTTCCAAAATTAGGATCTAAAGCCGTCCAATCTTTGGCCCAATATCCGTGGAAGCCATAGCTTAAACCCGTTCCTTCGTCTACACCATCGTGAATTTGTTCTACAATGGGTGTCAACCAAATGGCATTAATTCCTAGTTTGGTAAAATAACCTTCTTCAATTTTTTTGGTGATTCCTTTAATATTTCCTCCTTCAAAACCGCGCAATTTTCCAGTAGTTTTGGTTCGGTCAAAATAAATTTCTTTCTTATTGTTGTCGTCATTAAAACGGTCGGTTAGTAAGAAATACAAATTGGCACCTTCCCAAACAAAGGGCGTAGTTTCTTTTTTAGGAGAGCTCTTTTTTTGTGCATTAGTATATCCACAAAATAAGGAAGAAAGGGCAAGTGTTAGTGCTAAAGCTTTATTTTTCATTATTTATTGAATTTGAATGATGGTTGATTTGTCTTTGGTTACCGGAATTGAAACACTTATGGTATTTGATTCTTTTGTAAATGGTGTTACGACTCCGTTTACTTTTATTTGAGTGGTAGTAGTAGCGTTGTGCAATACCAGATTCGCTTTTTTGTCTTTTGAACTATAGGCTTTTCCAACTTGTGTTGCAACGGTTATAGTAGTCATTTTGTCTTTAGAATTGGCTTTGAAATTGAGTATTTCATAATTCCCTTTTTCAAAAGCATTCGCCGTTAATCCGTCGTCGTTGTAGAGCTTACCTTCGCTGTTTGGTGTTTTCTCATCCATAAAGTAATGCAAGTCAAAAGCATCTAAACTATATTTTGTGGTATTTTGAATGGTTTTAATCCTTGGAATAAAAGCGCCTCCACGAACAAAAACAGGGATATGATCTGTTGCAGTAGCTACTTCGGCAAAAGAACCTCCTATGTATTTGCTGTCGTTGTAAAAGTCGAACCAATTGTTGTTTTTTGGAAAGTACACCGTAGCCGATGTTTTTCCAGCATCCGTTATGGGTTGAACTAAGAAATCATTCCCCCACAAATACGTGTTAGCTGTAGTTTGTAATTGTTGATTTTCGGGTTCTTCAAAGAATAAAGGACGCATCAATGGAGTTCCTTTTTGGTTATTCTCGAAAGCCAAAGTGTAATTGTAAGGCAGCAATTGGTATCTCAATTCTACTTGTTTTTTGGCATTGGCTTTCGTGACAATATCTTTAAAAACAGGTTCAGAAGCCACATCTTCTTGCGCGTGAGGTCTGAAAATAGGTTGAAAAACGCCGTACTGTAGCCATCTAGTATACAATTCATTGTCAAAATAATCGCCTGCAAAACCACCTAAATCCGAATGCATATAACCCATTCCTTGCATTCCCATTTGTAAAGAAATTTCGGTTTGCGGTTTTAATCCACCCCAAGTTCGGCTTACATCTCCAGACCAAGGCATCATCCCAAAACGTTGTGAACCTGAATATCCGGCACGCATTAAGATAAAAGGTCTAGTGTTTGAAAATTCTTTTTGGTAACCTTCGGCAATGAGTTGCGCCCAGTTGTGTCCGTAAATATTATGAACTTCATCTGCAGTTCCGCCACTTGTAATTGCGGCAGAAGGGAAAACTTCGGGTTCGCCCAAATCGCCCCACAAACCACCAACGCCTTGGTTGATTAATGTTTTGTAAATATTCCAAAACCATTGTTTGCCCTCAGGCTTGAAAATATCAACAATTCCGGTGTTGCCAAAAAAGAAATCATAAGTAAATGGTTTTCCTTCTTTGTCAACGGCTAAGACTTTTTTGTCTGTTGCTTCTTTCCATTTTGAAGAGGTTGTTAAAATAAAAGGCTCAGTAATAACTACTGTTTTAACTCCTTTTTTATTCAAATCATCGATCATTTTAGTGGGATTAGGAAAATTGTCTTTGTCCCAATCTAAATTTCCCATCGTTCCTTGTACGGTTTTTCCAAACCAATACAAATCAAGGATAATGGCGTCTACAGGAATTTCGTCTTTGATGTATTTGTCGATGGTTTTATTAACTTCAGCTTCGGTATGGTAACCAAAACGGCTAGAAAAATTACCCAAAGTCCAACGAGCTGGTAATGGTTGTTTTCCTGTCAAGTTGGTGTAGTTGTCAATCAAATCTATCCAATTGTCGCCCGCAATTACTTGATAGGTCTTTCTTCCAGAAATGGTTTCGTAAGCTAAAGTGTTGTTTTTTTGACTGTCCAAATCCAAATAACCAATAGGTGCATTGTCAAAATGAACTGCATAGATTTTGGATGATAGTACTAAAGGCATAGTAAAATTCATCAATTCAGAATGCGTTTCGTAGCCGTAGTGTGCTCTGTTGTACAATTGAAGGCGATTGCCGCGGCGGTTCATTCCTAGAACCCTAGCGCCCCCTCCGTATAATACTTCAGTTGCGTCTAAGTTGAAATCTAGAATTTCATTGTTTTCTTTTTTGAAATAGCCTATTTTTTCCGAAATCAGTTCTTTGTTTTTATACTTGTAGCTTATTTTAAAAGGAGACTTTTCAATAATGACCACAATACCAGAAGTTGCCATTTGAACGGAAGTTGGAGTTGTGGTAATTTTGAGGTTGACCTTTTGGGGCGTCGCTACTACGGCGTGTGATTTGGAATTGGCTTTTTCTCCAGTTGGAACAAATGAAGTAGAAATGATTTTATCCGAATACGGTTGAAAAGTATAGACCCCATCTGAAGTAGTAACTTCAAGAGATTGATTGGTTTTTTTGAAACTTTCAAACTTTCGATTAGCATTTTGTGCCAATGCTAGTGAGCTGAATAACAGGAATACGATTATTTTTCTCATTTTTTTAAATTTTAAACCCTTTCAAAGCGAACTTTGAAAGGGTTATTGATATTAGGTGAATTGAATTAGTTGGGTTGAACCACTACTTCTTTTCCGTTGACAAATACGGTCAATGCTTTGTCGCCTTCTAATGAAAATTTAGTATCATTTTGCGTTACTTCAATTTTTACAATTTGATGTCTAAAGTTGATTTTAAACGAATACCCTTCCCATTCTTTAGGAATTTTTGGAGCAAAATGTAAGGCGTCATTTTTAATACGCATGCCACCAAAACCTTCAACAATACTCATCCATGTTCCGGCCATTGAAGTGATATGACAGCCTTCTTCTACCTCTTTATTATAGTCATCTAAATCTAGTCTTGACGTTCTTAAGTAGAAAGCATAAGCCATATCCATTTTGTCTAATTTAGCAGCTTGGATAGAGTGTACACATGGAGAAAGTGAACTTTCGTGAACGGTAAATGATTCGTAGAATTCAAAATTCTTTCTTAATTCTTCGGTAGTAAAATGATCTTCGAAGAAATAGAATCCTTGTAGTACGTCTGCTTGTTTGATATATGGCGAACGCAATACTCTATCCCAAGACCATTTTTGATTAATTGGTCGTTGTGATTTGTCTAGGTCTTTTACTGGAACTAATTCTTTGTCTAAGAAACCATCTTGTTGTAAATAAATGCCTAATTCTTCAGATTTTGGGAAGTACATGTTTCCAGCAACTTTTTTCCAATCTTGCAATTCAGCATCTGAAAGGGCTACTTTCTCAATCACACGTTTGTGGTCTGATGGGTACTCAGTGGCTACTTTTTGAATTTGTTCGTAAGTGTAATCAATACACCATTTAGCTATGTAATTAGTGTAAAAGTTGTTATTGATGTTGTTTTCGTATTCGTTAGGTCCAGTTACACCTAAGATAACGAATTGGTTTTTGTCTTTTGAGAACGAAGCTCTTTGGTGCCAAAAACGTGCGATACCAATCAAAACTTCTAATCCTTTTTCAGGTATATAAGAATAATCTCCAGTATATCTGTAATAATTGAATATTGCAAAAGCTATGGCGCCATTACGGTGAATTTCTTCATGAGTAATTTCCCATTCGTTATGGCATTCTTCTCCATTCATGGTTACCATTGGATACAAAGCTGCACCGTTTTTGAATCCTAAATTGTCTTTAGCATTTTCGATGGCTTTATCCAGTTGGTTGTAACGATATGTCAGTAAGTTACGAGCCACTTCTTGGTCTTTGGTTGCCATGTAGAATGGAATACAATACGCTTCTGTATCCCAATAGGTTGATCCACCGTATTTTTCTCCGGTAAATCCTTTTGGACCTATATTTAAGCGAGAATCTTTTCCTAAATAGGTTTGGTTCAATTGGAAGATATTAAAACGAATACCTTGTTGAGCTTTTACATCACCTGCGATAGTAATATCTGACATCTCCCAGATTTTTGCCCAAGCTTCTTTTTGTTCTTCTAATAAAGTTTCATATCCTTTTGCTAAAGCTGTTTGGATTACTTTTTCGGCGGCGGTTAAGGTGTTTTTATGATTTAAAGAAACCGTATAGCCCCCTATTTTTTGGATAGCTGAAACTTCACCTTTGGCAACCAAGGTATCGTATGTATATTGGACTTTGTCTGTAGTCGATTCAATTGACGATGCAGATACTTGAGAAGGAACACCATTAATCAAAACAGTGTTATGCATAAAAGTGGTTACTTTAAAATGCGTTTTGAACGTTTGAGCGGTAACAAAAGCTTCATGTGTGCCTTTTTTTACTTCTAATGGTTCCCAAAATTTCTCCTCCCAATTGGCATCTTCATTAGTAATTCCTGCATCGATATAAGGTTTGTAAACTATTTTTGCATCTTTATTAAGCGGGGTGATTTCGTAGTTGATGAAACCAGCTTCGTCTAAGTTTAAGCTTAAAAAACGACGTACATTTACAGCGATTTCAGTTCCATTAGCCAAGGTAGCTTCGAAAGAACGGTTGTACCATCCTTCCTTCATGTTCAATTCTCTTTTGAAGTTTTTAACTTGAGAGCAAGTAAATAAATCAAAATTTTCACCATTAATTTCTATATCAATTCCAATCCAGTTTGGGGCATTTAATACTTTGGCGAAGTATTTTGGGTATCCGTTTTTCCACCACCCCACTTTAGTTTTATCTGGGTAGTAAATTCCAGCAATATAACTTCCTTGAAAAGTTGGGCCAGAGTAGCTTTCTTCGAAATTGGCTCTTTGTCCCATTGCGCCATTTCCAATACTGAATAGACTTTCGGACGATTTTACTCTTTCGACATCAAATTCTTCTTCAATGATGGACCAATTGTCTGGTTTTATATAATCTTGGTTCATTTTGTTTTAATTTATTTTAATTTCTATTGTTGTATACTTGAGACTTTTTACAGTCAAAAAACGCTTTATTTTTCGATTAGCTCACTCAAAAAGGGAGTTCCAATAAAGGTAAAGTCTTTAAAGTTGTGTTGTGCTTCGTGTAAAATACTATCATCGCCAATACCAATACTGGTCATGTTAGCAATGTTGGCAGCTTGAATTCCAGCTACAGAATCTTCAAAAACAATGGAGTCTGAAGGGGCAGTTTGTAATAGTTTTGCTGCTATCAAAAACACTTCTGGATCCGGTTTAGCATTCGAAACATCATTTCCATCCACAATGGCATCAAAGTAGGACAGTATACCTGTTTTTTCCAAAATAGGTCTGGCGTTTTTGCTAGCTGATCCTAATGCAATAAGTTGTTCGTTTTCTTTTAGGTAGTTCAAGACAGGCAATACTCCAGGCAAGATTTCGCTTTCGTCCATATCAACAAGATAAGAAAGGTACTCTTCGTTTTTTTGAACCAACCATTGGTCTTTTTGTTCTTGAGTTGCCTTTACATCACCAAGATCTAAAATGATATCTAGCGATCTTACTCGGCTAACTCCTTTTAATAATTCATTATGTTCGTGTGTAAATTCTATATTTAGACTATCGGCAATTTTTTTCCAAGCTAAATAATGGTATTTAGCAGTGTCTACAATTACACCATCTAAATCGAAAATAAATCCTTTTTTCTTTTTCATTTTAAAATATATTTATTGACCTGTAGTTTTTTCTTTAATGAAAATAACAGCCAAGCCCGCAATCAACATTGAAGCTCCAGCAATAACAATGATAGCCATTGGGAAACCTCCAAAAAGGGCAATTAAAGTACTTCCTAATAATCCTGCTGCAATTTGTGGCAATGTAATAGTGGCATTGAATAATCCCATGTAAACTCCCATTTTGTCAGCTGGTAATGACCCTGAAAGCATAGCATAAGGCATAGCCAAAATTGCTGCCCAAGCTAATCCAACGCCTACCATAGAAAGTAGTAATACGTTTTTGTCTTCTATCAAAAACATTGAGATTAATCCAAGTCCACCCATAAGAAGTGAAAAAGAATATGTTTTTTTACGACCAATAGATTTGGCGATAGAAGGAATTAGTAGCGAATAAATAGCGGCTACTGCGCTGTAAAAGGCGAATAAAACACCTGTCCAATCTCCAGCTTCATTAAATCCAACTGATTTAGCATCGAGAGCATCCGGGCCCCATACTTGATTAGCAATAGCACGTGTGGTATAAACCCACATTAAGAACAAAGCAAACCAAGAAAAAAATTGTATGAATCCTAACTGCCAAAAGATTTTTGGAGCAGTAGTAATTAAAGTGACAATGTTTGTTTTTTCTTTTTTTACATCTGCATTCAAATCTATTTTGTTGTAAAGAGCATGTTCTTCGGGAGCATATTCTTTAGTTCTAAAAACGGTCCAAAGTACACTTATTAATAAAATACTACCTCCAATGTAAAACGACCAAATTACAGAATCGGCTACTTTTTCACCCGGAGCAGGAACATTTGCAATGCCTGATTTGGCTAAAATCCATGGCAATAAAGAACCAAAAACGGCTCCAAAATTAATCAAAGCGCTTTGTAGTGAATAACCTAAGTTACGTTGGTCATCATTAACCATGTCTCCCACTAAGGCTCTAAAAGGTTGCATGGTCACATTAAAAGAAGTGTCCATTAACAATAACATTAATCCTCCAAAAAATAATGGAGGTAATAAATAGGCAAAATACTCAGCATTAGGCATAAAAAACATGGCTAGCGCCGATACTATTGCTCCAAAAAATATAAATGGGATTCTTCGTCCAAGTTTGGTCCAAGTTTTATCGCTCGAAAGACCAATAATAGGCTGAACAATTAGTCCCGCCAATGGGGCTGCTAACCAAAAATATCCAATACTGTGAACATCTGCTCCAAGAGCTTCCAAAATTCTACTGGTATTTCCATTTTGTAGTGAGTACCCAATTTGTACTCCCAAAAACCCAAAACTTAGATTCCAAATTTGCCAAAAACTTAATTTTGGTTTTTCCATATGATCCATTTTAAAAGTTAAATATTACAAACGCTATCGTGTTTGTTTAGGTCTAATGCTGTTTTTGCACAAGCTTATTCATTTTAAACGTGAAGGTATAGCCTAGTAACATTATTTCTTTTTTAATGGATTGCTTAATTTTAAATAACTAACCTAAAAATCTAACAATTGTAGATTATAGTAGTACTGAAAATTTAGAGTTACCATTAGAATTCATAGCGTGTACCAAAATATTTTTTCAGTTCAATTTGTTTTAGTTGCTTTCATAATCGATTAGAATTGTGAAAGTTACAAAAAAAATAAGTTTGTTTTTGCTTTTGTTAAGCAAGGTTTGGTTGATTAGAAAATGTTTCCGAAGTGAATAGAAGTAAACCAATAAATCTATATGGAGGGAAACAATAAAGAACAAAACTTTACTTAATTTCGAAGTAAAAGAAAAAGTTTTGACAAGTGTAAATATATATAATTATTTACTTGAGGGGGTATTTCTCAAGTAAATAATTAGAACTCTAACGTTTTTTGTTGATAAATCATCAAATTAATCAGTAGATTCTCTTTCGATTAAATGGGTTTCTATAATTTCGGTTTTGTAGATTTCATCTTCATCGTCATGTTCTTCGGCTTCTAATCTTTGGATGAGCATTTCTGCTGCTTTTTTTCCCATTTTAGCTCCGCTTTGACTTACGGTTGTAATAGTTGGGGTTGAATATTTGGAAATAATTCCGTCGGTAAAAGCTATAATGGCTAAATCTTTTGGAACATTGAGTCCTATCTTATGTGCAGTTTTTAAAATCGTAACAGCAAAAAGTTCATTAACTGCAAATACCGCATCTATGGCTTTGTCCTCTAATAATTGACTAATAGTTATTTCGCAAGTATCAACATCCTCTATTTTGATAATGAGTTGTTCATCAAAAGGTATGGCATTATCTAATAAAGCTTTGGTATAACCATCTGTTCTTAGTTTGCCAACACTTACGTAGTCTACTGTGGTTACTAAGGCGATTTTTTTTCGTCCTTGTTTAATGAGGTATTCAACAGCTTCGTAGGCAGCTTTTTTATCGTCTATAATAACTTTGTCACAATGTACTTCATCAGTGATACGGTCAAACATGACTACGGGCATGCCTTGTTCAATCACTTCGGTGATGTGATGAAAATCTTTTTTATACTGTGTTTCTTTAGATAATGACATAATAAAACCGTCGGTACTACCGTGTGCCAATAACTCCATATTCATAACTTCTTTGTCAAAGGAGTCATCCGATAAACAAATAATAACACTATACCCTTTTTCGTTGGCAACTTGTTCGATACCATTAATTACTGTAGAGAAGAAGTAATGTACAATTTCAGGAATTATAATTCCTATAGTTTTGGTTCTTCTGTTTTTTAAACTTAGAGCAATATTGTTGGGTTTGTAGTTGTAGAATTTTGCAAAAGCTTGAACTTTTAGGCGGGTTTCTTCTCCAATTTCTAAACTGTTACGTAGTGATTTAGAGACAGTTGATATGGAAACGTCTAATTCTTTGGCTATTTGTTTTAGTGTTACTTTTTTTTTCATTTTTTGAGTTTTATAAAAAAAATGGTATTCTGTTTAAAAAGATATTTTTTTTTATTTCTGGCAATTTTTAGTTAAAAATAATAAATAAACCTCAAAGTTTTCAACACTATCACGTTTTCGTAAACCAAACTGATTTTTGTCATGTCAGCGATATTAATATTATGTTAATTTTGATATTCGAAGTAAAAGAAAAGCTTAACTAAAAACCAAAATTAAACATTAATTTAAACAAAAAGTATGAAAACAATTTATAAAAAGTTGTTATTTTTATTGCTACTCCTGCCTTTCAGTCTTCTGGCTCAGAATACTGTAACGGGGTCTGTTGTTGAAAAAGCAACAGGACAACCAGTACCAGGAGCCAATGTAAATATACAAGGAGCAGCAAATGGTGTTTCTACCGATTTTGATGGTAAATATAAATTATCCAATGTTAAAAAAGGGGATAAGATTGTATTTTCTTTCATAGGATTTAGAAATGTTGTTTTAACTTATGATGGACAGGCTACATTGAATGCTTCTTTAGAAGAAGATGCTAACGAATTGAAAGAAGTTGTGGTTCAAGTAGGGTATGGTACTGTTAAAAAGAAAGATGCAACTGGGGCGGTAACAGTTCTTGGTGCAAAAGAGTTTAACAAAGGACCAGTAGTTTCTGCTGACCAAATGATTCAAGGTAAAGTTGCAGGTTTGCAAATTACCAATGGTGGAGGTGCTCCGGGAGAGGGTGCTACCATTAGAATTCGTTCAGGTTCTTCTTTGAGTGCGCAGAACGATCCATTATACGTGATTGATGGTGTGCCTGTTGCGGCAGGTGGAGTTAATGGAGGAAGAAATCCATTGTCTACTATCAATCAAAATAACATTGAGTCGATTACGGTATTGAAAGATGCTTCAGCTACAGCTATTTACGGGTCTAGAGCTTCGAATGGGGTAATCATCATTACGACTAAAAAAGGTAAAGCAGGAGACCTTCAGGTAAACTACAATGCCAATTTTCAAGTATCTGAAATTACGAAAACGATTGATGCCTTGTCTGCAAATCAATTCAGAGAGTTAATCAATGCTAAGGGTAACGCTACTCAAATTGGTTTGTTGGGTACAGCGAATACTGATTGGCAAAAAGAAATTTATAGAACTGCTATTGGTACAGATCACAATATATCTGTGAGTGGTGGGGCTGATAATATTACGTACAGAGCTTCTGTTGGTTATGCTAACCTAAATGGTATTTTATTGCGTGATAACATGGAGCGCTCTACGCTTTCTGCAGCTTTAGTAGGTGATTTCTTTGACAAGCATTTAAAAGTGCAAGTAACTAACAATACATCTTTAATCAATAATGATTACAGTAATAGAGGTGCTATTGGTTCGGCGGTTCGTTTTGATCCTACACAATCTGTTAAAAATCCTGATGGAACTTATTTCCAATGGTATTTATCGCCAACACAAATTAACCAATTGGCAGGTAGAAACCCTGTTTCATTAATTCAACAACAAAACAACTACGGAACTTCTTACAGAAGTATTGGTAACATTCAATTTGATTACAAATTGCATTTCTTACCAGAATTGAAAGCGGTAGCTAACTTTGGTTATGATTATTTAAGTGGTCGTTCTTTTGGTAATACTGAAGCTGATTATTTGAATGGTTTGAACGGTTCAGGTTTCAATAATACTTATGAGAATACTAATAAAAGACATAACAAATTGATGGATTTGTATTTTAACTACAACAAGTTAGTGGAGTCTATCAATACTCAGTTTGATGTTACTGGTGGTTATACTTATCAAGATTTTAGAGATAACAATGGAGGATTTTCATTGAATTTCCAAAACAACCAAATTACACCGGTATTGAATACTCCAGCTAGAATTAATTTACAGTCTTTCTTTGCTCGAGCTAATTTTACTATTGCAGACAAATATATCTTGACAGCGTCTTACAGACGTGACGGTTCTTCTCGTTTTGCTGAAAACAACCGTTGGGGAAATTTTCCAGCTGTGGCAGTTGCATGGAAAATTAATGATGAGAATTTCTTGAAAGATGTAGAGTCTGTGTCTACACTTAAATTAAGAGCAGGTTGGGGTATCACAGGACAACAAGATATTGGAAGTATCTATCCTTCATTACCATTGTATTTAGGATCAAATCCACAAGCACAATATCCTTTTGGTAATGTGTATTATCCAACGTACCGTCCTCAGCCTTACAATTTAAATTTGAAATGGGAAGAAACGACTACAATCAATGCGGGTATTGATTTTGGATTCTTGAATAACAGAATTACAGGTACTGTTGATGTTTATCAAAGAGATACTAAAGACTTGTTATTGTATACTCAAAACCCACCATTCTTTGGATTCTCTAACTTTGATAACTACAACGTAGGAGCAATCAGAAATAGAGGGGTTGAAATTTCTGGATCTGTGATTCCAGTGAAAAACGATAATTTTGAGTGGACAGTAGGTGGTAATATTACGTTCCAAAATTCTAAAATTACAGCATTATCAAGTGATTCTCCAGAATATGCTGGTATTAATGTAGGAGGTTATGAAGGAGGTACAGGTAACACTATTCAAAATCATCAAATTGGGTATGCACCAAATACCTTCTATGTTTACGAACAAGCTTATGGAGCAGATGGTAAACCTTTAGATGGTGTGTTTGTAGATCGTAATGGAGATGGTATTGTTAATGAACAAGACAAATATCGTTTTCACAAACCAGCAGCCGATGTATTTTATGGTTTTAATACAAATTTGTCATATAAGAACTGGGATTTTGCTGCGGCATTCAGAGGTTCATGGGGTAATTACATGTATAACAACGTAGATTCTAATAATGGTTCTCTTGCAGGTGTTTTTATTAGAAATACAGATTTGTCAAATGCTGTTGAAAATGTATTAGAAACTGGATTTACAACCAATGATACTAAACGTTTTGAATCAGATTACTATATTCAAGATGCATCCTTCTTGCGTTTAGATAATGTGAGTATAGGGTATACTTTCAACCAAAAACCAGATTCTAATTCTTTAGTAAAATTAACTTTAGCGGCTCAAAACGTTTTTGTTATCACGAAGTATGCTGGTTTGGATCCTGAAATTGCTAGTGGTATTGATAACAACTTGTATCCAAGACCGATTACATTCACGTTAGGATTAAACGTTAATTTCTAATTCAAATTTAAGAAAAATGAAAAAATCACAATTTAATTTAATAGGAATAGCATTGCTGTTTTTTGTACTGTTATTCTCATCTTGTATTAACGATTTGGACCTTTCCGATGGGAACAAAGGTAACTCTGTTGATGGAGAAGAATTTTTCAAAGACCCTAACTCCTATAAGCAGTATTTAGCCAAATTGTATGCAGGTTATGCTACTACAGGACAAAGTGGTCCAGCAGGTTCTCCTGATATTGCTGGTATCGATGAAGGTGCAAGTCAGTATATCAGAGGCTTATGGTTGATGCAAGAATTAACGACCGATGAAGCCATAATTGCTTGGAATGACCAAACGATTCATGATTTTCATAATCACTCTTGGTCTTCATTAGATACTTTTATTGCGGCTACTTTTGCCCGTTTCTCTTTCCAAATTGTAAACTGTAACGAGTTTTTGCGTCAAACTACCGATGCGAAATTAGCTGCTAGAGGAGTTGATGCAGCTACAGCAGCTGAAATCAAATTTATGAGAGCAGAAGCCCGTTTCTTGAGAGCTTTAACATATTGGCACTTGGTTGATACTTTTGGTGGAGGTTCTATCGTTACCGAAGAGTCACCTACTTCAATTTATTATCCAGAGTATGCAACTAGAGCGGAAATCTTCAAATTTATAGATGATGAGCTTACTGCTTTGACTCCAGATTTGAAAGACCCTAAAACGAATGAAACGTATCGTGTAGGAAAAGCAGCGGCTTGGATGTTGCAAGCTAAATTATACATGAATGCTAAAGTGTATATTGGAACTGATAAATATGCTCAAGCAATGCCATTGATTGAAAAAGTTATTGCTTCTCCATACACTATTCATAATAGTTATAAAGATTTATTCTTAGCTGATAACGATAAAAACGGAGCGCAAAATGAATTTATTTTCGCAGTGGCTTATGATGGTTTGAATACCAAAACTTATGGAGGTACTACTTTCTTGACACATGCTGCCGTAGGTGGAAAAATGAAACCTGAAAACTTTGGAATTAATGGAGGATGGGCTGGTATTAGAACAACCTCGTCTTTTGTAGACAAATTTAACGGTACTTCAGGTGATGTTCGTGGTAATTTCTTTACTGATGGTCAATCTAAAGAAATAAAAGACATAGGTAACTTCCAAGATGGATATGCTATTCAAAAATTCAGTAACTTAACGAAAGCTGGAGTACAAGGTTCTGATAAATCTGGTGATTTCGTGGATACTGATTTTCCAATCTTCCGCTTAGCTGATGCGTATTTAATGTATGCTGAGTGTAACTTGAGAGGTGCTGGTGGTTCAAATACTACGGCTTTACAGTACGTAAATGCTTTGAGAACTCGTGCTAATGCGCCAACAATAGGTTTGGGTGAATTGAATTTAGACTTTATTCTTGACGAAAGAGCGAGAGAATTGCACTGGGAGTGTCACCGTAGAACAGATTTAATTCGTTTTGGAAAATTTGCTGGAGGATCATACATATGGCCTTGGAAAGGTGGTATCGCTGGTGGTACTGCTATTCCTTCATTTAGAACCTTATTCCCAATCCCTGCGAATTCAATAGCAGCTAATTCAAAACTTAAACAAAACCCTGGATATTAAAATTAATCAACTTAAAAAATTAAGACAATGAAAAATATATCAAAATTATTTTTAGCTTTATTCACTCTGGTGATAGCTTCATGTAGTGTGGAGGACGTACAAGATCGTCCAGTAATTGAGGCAACTGATGCGCCAGTTTTAACTGCCCCATTGACAGGTACAAGTTATGTGGTAACACCAACTAATGCAGAGAATTTATTCGATCGTTTTGCTTGGAAGGCAGCTAATTTTGGTGGTGATGTAGTCGTTACCTATAAAGTAGAAATCGCTAAATTAGACGACAAAGATTTCAAAAAACCACAGTTAGTACAGTCTTCCACTTCAAACAATGTTGCTGTTACTGGAACAAGTTTGAATAAAGCAGCGCTTGATTTAGGGTTGCCAGCTTTTGTAGGGTCTAGTGTTTGGGCAAGAGTTTTAGCTGTTGTTGGAACACAGTCTATTGCTTCTACACCAATCGAAATTGTGATTACACCTTTCAAAGTTGCTCCGTTATTAGGTGTTGTAGGTAATCACCAAGGTTGGAATCCTGCAGGATTAACTGCTCCGTATCAATTAAAACCATCAGCTAAAGGAAACTCCGATTTTGCTGGTTATGTATACTTAGATGGAGAGTTTAAATTCTTGGAAGCTACTGATGATTTGAAATTCACTTGGGATAATGTAGCTTATGGTAATGGTGGAGCAGGAATTTTAGATACAAAAGGAGGTAATCTAAATGCTGCTGCTGGTTACTACTATATTAAAGCAGATACTCAAAAATTAACGTATTCAACTACTAAAACAGATTGGGGAATAATTGGTAGTGCTACACCACAAGGATGGAATGCAAGTACTCCTATGACTTTTGATAAAGCAAATAATGTTTGGACAATTACTGTTGCATTAGTAGGCGGTCAAGAAATTAAATTTAGAGCTAATGATGCCTGGACTCTTAATTATGGTGATGATGGTGCAAATGGAGTGTTAGAAGAAGGCGGTGCAAATATTGCTGTAGCTACTTCTGGTACTTATAAAGTAACGCTTGATTTAAGTAAATCAAGAGCTTATACTTATACTATTGTGAAACAATAAGATGTTTTTTTGTTTAAAAAGGGTTGTCGCTTTGGCAACCCTTTTTTTTAAATTTAATTTATAGATATGAAGAAAATTTTACTTTTTTGTGCTTTTGTTGTGTCTTGGTTTGCTACGGGGCAACAACAAACAGTCACCTATAGTATTTCGCCCCCTACTTTTGAGGAGACGGATCAAATTACTATTACTATCAATGGGTCTAGTATTAATGAGGCTACTTGGGGAGTAACAGGAAATGCTTTGTATATGTGGGCTTGGGCTTTTGATACTAACGATACTACGCCAAAAGGAACACCATTAAACGGTTCTTGGACTGCTTCAGATGAAGCAGCTAGGTTTACTTACAACGTAGGAACTGATACTTATACTAAAACTATAACTCCAACTACTTATTATAATGCTACCGGTATCGGAAGAATTGGTTTTTTGATTAAAGCCAAAGATGGAACTGGGGATAAAAAGTCGCAAGATATCTTAGTTGAAGTTGGGTCTTTTCAAGTTACATTAAATACTCCAGCACAAAACAGTACTACTATCTTAGCTTCAGGAGGGAGTCTGAATATAACGGCATCAAATACCAATGGTGTTGCGAATTACAATTTGAAATCCAATGGGGTTTCTATCAATACTGCTGCGGCTACAGCTAGTTATGCTTTTAATCATACCAATATCACAGGTAATCAAAATTATGAATTAGAAGTAACTCAAGGAACAACTACTATTGTTAAAAAGTTCACTGCTGTTGTGAGTCCAACTGTAGTTTCAGAGACGATTCCAGCTGGTTTAGTAGATGGAATCAATTATAATCCGAATGATGCTACGAAAGTTACTTTGGTATTAGATGCGCCGTTAAAAGATTTTGTATATGTAGCAGGAAGTTTTAACAATTGGCAACCTACTGCAGCTTATGCTATGAAAAAAGATGCTACGGCAGGATCTACTAAATTTTGGTTAGAACTAACAGGACTAACTGCAGGTACTAATTATACTTATCAATATTGGGTGGTGGATCAAACGCCTTTGGCGGGTTCTCCAAGTTTGGTAAAAGCAGCTGATCCTTATTCTACTTTGGTTTTATCACCTTATGATGATCCAGGTATTCCGGCGACTTCTTTTCCAAATTTGCCAGCTTATCCTAGTGGACAAGAAAGAGAAGTTACTTGGTTTAAAACTGGCCAAACACCTTATGCTTGGAGTCAAGCAACAACCAATTTTGTAAAGCCAGCTAAAGAAAAATTAGTTGTTTATGAAGTTTTGGTTCGTGATTTTGATGCCCGACGAAACTTTCAAGATCTAATTGATAAAATAGATTATTTTAAGAATCTAAAGGTAAATGCCATTCAATTAATGCCTGTTATGGAGTTTGAAGGCAACGAAAGTTGGGGGTATAATACTTCTTTTCATATGGCTTTAGATAAATACTATGGTACACCTGAGAAGTTAAAGGAGTTTATTGATTTGTGCCATCAAAATGGAATTGCAGTTATTTTAGATATTGCTTTAAATCATGCTTTTGGTAGAAACCCAATGGTTCGCATGTGGATGAATGATCCAGATGGAGATGGATTTGGTTCGCCAACTACAGAAAATCCATATTTTAATACAGTAGCGAAACATAGTTATAGCGTTGGAGAAGATTTTAATCATCAGCAACCTCGTACAAAGAATTATGTAAAGCGCGTTGTTAAGCATTGGATTGAAGAATTTAAAATTGATGGTTTCCGTTGGGATTTAACCAAAGGGTTTACTCAAAATGCACAGGGATCAGATGCTCAAACCAATGCATATCAACAAGACCGTGTTGATGTTTTAAAAGAGTATGCAGATGCTTCATGGGCTGTTGATCCAACTCATTATGTGATTTTTGAACACCTAGGAACTGATTTTGAGGAAAAACAATGGGCAGATTATCGCATCAATGATCCAATCAGTAAAGGAATTATGACTTGGGGTAAAATGACCGATCAGTACAATGAATTAACGATGGGTTGGCCTAACCAAAATATTGCAAGGATGTCTAGTGCTAGCAGAGGTTTCGTAGGGCAACGTTTAATGGGATATGCCGAAAGCCACGACGAAGAACGTTTGATGTACAAAAATTTACAGTTTGGAAATAGTACTAATGCGGCTCATAATGTAAAAAATCTGAATACAGCTTTATCGAGAATGTCAGCTTTGGGAGCAGTTTCTTTATTGGTTCCTGGACCAAAAATGATTTGGCATTTTGGAGAACTAGGATGGGAGCAGTCCATATTCGCTTGTAATAATGGAGTTGTAAATACACCTTCTGACGCAACAGCTGGAGATTGTAAACTTGACACTAAGCCACAACCACAATGGACAGGAAATTGGCTTGGAAATACTGATCGCAGCAAGATTTATAATGATTGGGCAAAAATGATTACTTTAAAAATCAATGAGCCCGTATTTTTAGGTAGTGTAACGATTTCGAGTACAAATAGTGTTACCCCAAATATTAAAATAACCAATTCAGCTTTAGCGAGTACTGAGCTTAAAGATGTTGTAATTGTGTCCAATTTTGATGTAGTAGCTCGAAATGTTGCAACTGGTTTTCCTTACACGGGGACTTGGTATAATTTAATGGATAATAGTACTTTAAGTGTTACTGATGTGAATCAAACCATTAGTTTACAACCTGGTGAGTATAGAATTTTAGGTAACAAAACGGCTACTTTGGCTATTGCCGATTTCGAAAAAGAAGCTACTATTAAATTATATCCTAACCCTGCATCCAATTATTTTACCTTAAGTACAGAGACCACAAAAGTTGAAATTTATTCAATATCAGGTCAAAAAGTTAAGCAATTTGAGGCAATTAAGTCAGTTGATTACCAATTTAACATCAGTGATTTGAGTAAAGGTTTTTATTTAGTTAAAGCTTATAATAGCATAAATCAAACTCAAGTTTTGAAAATGATTAAGGAGTAAGTATATTTCTTTATCTATAAAATTTACCCCTAAATAGTTTGACTGTTTAGGGGTGTTTTTTTGGATTTAAAGTAAGTTTTTAATGTGTTGTTTTGTGTTTTAGTGTCTAAAACTCTCTGTATTGTTTGCTTACAAATAGATTTGAAGTTGAACCAAAAATTCGCTTTTATTGTCAGTTTTAGTCGCTGTAGTGGTATAAACAGGACGAGTAGAATATTGGGTGCTTATTTTGGCGTTTTGTCCATCTAATAAGAAATTAATCCCTAAATCAAATTGGGAGCTTGGTATATCAAGTGCTTCAAAATTTTTGTAGGTATATGCGCCAAAAGGTTGTATTCTCATAATGGGCTTTTCGGCCTTGTTGGGGAGTAAAAAACCGGCTTGTACATACCAAATGTTACCAGTCCCAATCGTAGGTTGTAGGTTTCCTGGCCCAGCTAGTGCTTTATTGCCAACAAAATTTGGATCGTTTAAGCCAATGTTCATGATGCCAATGTTTCGCAAATAGTTGGGACCAAAATCATATTTATAAAAAACACTGTAAGCAGTAATTGCCATTTTTTTATCTTTTTTTCCAACAGGTAAATCTAAAAATACATCACTAGCCAATAAATTCATGTCATGTGATTTGATGATGTTGTTAACTGATGATTTTGTCGCATCTGGAGCAGTATAAAACCCTAAACCAATATTGAAAACTTTTTTTGTGCCTACATAAGTTCCTACTTTAAAAGGTAAGGCATTTGTTTCTTGTTCCCAGAATTGATAGTCGAAGTATCCCGATGAAGACCATTTGACTCTGCCGTTATTGTCTACTGCAATTGCATTTTCTACTTCTGAAACGTTAGGAGGAATTAAGTTGGTGGCAAAAGGTTTATTGTGACTTAGACGATATTCTAATTTGCCAATTTTGCCTTTAGCAAATAATCCTATTTGTCTTGCAAATTGATCTGAATTTTCTATTAATGGCCAATTGAATATTGGGGCGTCAAGGGTTAAAAAGTTTAAGGTAGATGCCATGGTCATACGAGATAATCCCATATAATAGTGAAGTCCTCCGCCAATTGTGAGACTGAATTTGTTATTGTTTGCTGGTAAGATTACGGCGTATTCATTCCATGCATCGTGAATAAATAAACCTGGTTTTTTACCAGTTCCATAACCGCCAGTACCACTACTTCCTAATGCACCTCCATTTGTAAACGTTTGGTTGTTGATTCCAAAATGGGTTACAATCATAAAGCGAGGTGTTAATTGGGAATAAGCTAAAAAACGTAAGCGTCTGTTGCCAATATCGCTTGCGGTTGTAGCCGATTCGTTTCCTATCATAGTGCCAGGATTCATTTGGGCTGAACGGAACCAAATCTGGTTCCAAACAATAATCCGCATAAATTTTGACTTATTGTCATCAAAATTAATTTTCATTCCACTCCCATATTCACTTGAGCCTTGCCCAAAAACACTTGTTTTGATAATGAAGAAAAGTACGATATAGACAAAGTGTTTCATTTGTTTTGAATTTAGATTGTAACGCTGAGATTTTAAATGCACTAAACGGTTATTCAAAAGTAAGCGAAAAAAATAATATTCTAACGTTAGTCATACTTGTTTAAAGATTGCAAGATTGCCTGTATTGATTTAATAATCAGTATTATACGTTTTTTTTGTAGCTCGTTTTCGGTTTGGAAAAGTTAGGGCAATGATGACATTTGTACTTTGAAAACCTTTTGATTACAATATGATTTTCGTCATAGTGTGTTTTGGTTTTGTAATGTACTATTCAAAAAGGGTGTTATAGTTATTGACCAAAAACAAAAAACCCGAATATTACTATTCGGGTTTTGTGGTACCTCCAGGGATCGAACCAGGGACACATGGATTTTCAGTCCATTGCTCTACCATCTGAGCTAAGGTACCTTTTGCTAGAGTAAGCAGTACTGCTTGCTGGTTGCGGGTGCAAATATAGAACCATTTTTAATTTATCCAAAACAATTTTTAAAAAAAATCTATTCGTACCTTAGCTTCCATTAAATATTAATTATGGTTTTGACAATCGATATTGGGAATACGAGAATTAAAGGTGCTGTTTTTGAGCAGAGTACTCTCGTAGAGTCTTTTGTTTTTGAAGTAGAAAGCCTTCAGAAAAAAATTGAAAATATTTTACACAACCACCCAAAAGTTGCTTTTTTGGTCGTTTCTTCGGTTGGAAATTTAACCAAAGAGACCTTTTTAGTGTTTGAATCTAAGCTAAAAGTTCATTTTGTTTCCCATAAAGATGCTTTCCCCTTTGTAAATAAATATGCTACTCCTACTACTCTTGGAATTGATAGGATGGTTTTAGCTGCGGGAGCTACACTACAGTTTCCTGGATTGAACAGGCTAGTAATCGATGCAGGAACTTGTATTACTTATGATTGTATTGATGCAAATGATAATTATCTTGGGGGTGCAATTTCGCCTGGTATTCGTTTGCGCTATGAATCATTACATAATTATACCGCCAAATTACCGTTGCTAGCTAAGGAACTACCTGATTACTTTATTGGAGATTCAACCGTCAAAGCGATTCATTCTGGTGTGGTAAATGGATTGGTCTATGAAATTGACGGTTTCATAGATCAATTCAAAGCAAAGTATTCAAAATTTATAATAATTTTAACGGGGGGCGATGCAGATTTTTTGGCGGTGCGATTAAAAAATACCATATTTGCCAATTCAAATTTCCTTTTAGAGAGTTTGAACCAAACTTTTCAATATACGATCAACAATGATTAAAAAAATCTTTATAGCAGCTAGTTTGCTTTTTTCTTTAGTGTCCTTGGCTCAACAAGGGACTTCTTCCCCTTACTCATATTACGGAATTGGAGATATTAGATATAGAGGAATGTTAGAAAATCGATCGATGGGAGGCGTTGCAATTGAGCAAGATAGTATTCATATCAATGTTGAAAACGCTGCTAGCTATGCTAATCTAAAATTAACCACACTAACTATGGGTGGGACATATGGGACTAAAACGCTGAAGGACGATGCTAATAGTGCTAATGCCAAAAGAACTACTCTAGACTATATGGTAATTGCCATTCCTATTGGCAAATTGGGTGTTGGGTTTGGTTTGATACCTTTTTCTTCTGTAGGATACAAAATTCAATCAATAAGTCCTGATGGATCACAAAACAACAAGCGATTAGAAGGTACTGGTGGGGTAAATAAAGTTTTTTTTGGAAGCGGATATAAATTGACTAAAAACTTCAGTATAGGAGCAGATGTACAGTATAATTTTGGTAAAATTGAGACAGATAATTTAGAGTATGTAACTGGAGTTCCTGTTGGAACAAGAGAAACCAATGTTGCTTACATTTCTGGACTTAACTTTAATGTTGGCGCAATGTATCAAGCCAAAATTACTCCTAAGTTGAATCTTTATTCAAGTTTTAATTACACGTTTAAAGGAAATTTGACTTCTGAAAACACTAGAACTATTTCTACTGTGGATTATGAGGGTACTTTAGATATTGATCCTGAGGGATTTGATGAAGTAACAACTACTAAAGAATTAGAATTGCCAAGTAAAATAACGTTAGGTTTAGGTTTTGGTGAATCTAGAAAATGGATGATAGGTGCAGAAGTAGCGATGCGAGAAGCAGGAAAGTTAGGTAATAATTACAATAATGTGACTGGAGCATCTTTCAAAAAGTACAATCGTTATAGTTTGGGGGGCTATTATATTCCTAATTATAATTCTTTTACAAGTTATGCTAAAAGAATTGTGTATCGAGCTGGTTTTCGTTACGAAAAAACAGGCTTAGTAATCCAAAATCAAGAGATTGATGATAAGTCAATAACCTTAGGTTTTGGTTTGCCTGCACTTGGGTCATTCTCAAATTTCAATATTGGATTAGAGTATGGTATAAAAGGAACCACAGCCGCTGGATTAATTCAAGAGAATTATTTCAACGCTAGTGTAAGTTTCTCTTTGAATGATAAATGGTTTGTTAAAAGAAAATTCTACTAGAAAGTAGTTTCTAATTCAATACAATGACTTTCTCCATAAAACCGTTTTTTGCTACACTGTTTTTTTTGACACTGATTTCGAGTTTGTTTTCTTGTGAAAGTAATTTCAAAGAAGTACAAAAAATCAATATTTCAGAGTTTAACCCCACTGGAGAAGCAGATTCAATTAATGTAAAATATACTGATTCAGGTCGAATTTCAGCTATTTTGCTTAGTTCAAAAATGCTTGATTTTTCTGGAGTTGATTTTCCTTTTACAGAATTTCCAAAAGGCATCGATGTTACTTTATTTGACGCCAAAGGGAAGAAGACTTTTGTGAAGTCTAATTATGCTATTTCATACAAAAGAACAGGAATTATTGATTTGCAAGGAAAAGTCAAAATTACTACGCAAGACGGTCAAGTTTTAGAAACAGAGCAATTGTACTTTGATCAAAAAAACGAATGGTTTTACACTGAACGTCGATTTACGTTTTCTAGTCCTAAAGGTTCTTCTACAGGTCAAGGAATTGATTTTAGCAAAGATTTTAAAGTTATAAATTCTCAAAAAATCTCAGGAGAGGTCGATACCAACAATTAAAAATTACACATAATGAAATATTTAAAATTTACTTCCTACGCTTATCTTATCATTGCATTGATTTGTATTTATGATGGTATTACAAAATGGAATGATGAAGGAACAGAACCTTGGTTGAGTTTTGGAATAGCAGCACTAGCAGTGTTTATGTTCTTTTTTAGAGCTAAGTATTCTAAGCGTTTCGAAGATCGTAATTCAAATCAATAGTTTTTTTGTTTTAAAATAGTAAAGCAAAGTGTAGAAAATAGTGATTTTCTAAAGATGTAGTTTGGAAAAATAAGATAGCGTTCGTTAAAATAACGGCAATCGTATATTTTTTTTTAAAACTTTGAAAAAACTTCTAAAATAAAACGCACCAAGTGTTATTATTAACTAGATAATTGTATTTTCGCAATCTGAATATAAAAATTAACAACAATAGAAATGGCAGTTTTAGCAAAAATTAGACAACGTTCCGCTTTATTGATTGGAGCAATCGCAATTGCATTGTTTGCATTTATAATTCAAGACCTTATAGGTAAAGGTGGTCTTGGTCAAAATACAAAAGATGTTGGGAGTATTAATGAAAAGGATATCGCATTTGAAGATTTTAGACTTAAAGTAAGTAATCTTGAAAAAAGTGGGCAAGGAATTACTCCAACTGAAGCAGCTAACAGAGTATGGGAACAAGAAGTTACATTAGCTTTGTTGTCTACTGAATTTGAAAAATTAGGATTAAGAGTAGGTGAAAAACACATCGTAGAAGTGTTGAAAGCAGATCAAAATATTGGTAAAAACCCAATGTTCTTAAATGCTGCTGGACTATTTGACTTAGCAAAATTTAAGGATTTTTTCAAATCAAATCCAGAACAAGCACAGTTTTTAAAAGACAGAGAGAAAGATGCTGAAATCAATGCAAAGTATCAAATCTACAACACATTAATAAAATCTGCGCTTTATACTACAGAGGTTGAAGGTAAGTTCAAATACGAAGCAGAAACTAATAAAGTAAACTTTGCTTATGTAGCTGGTTTGTATTCTACTATCAAGGACAGTGATGTAAAAGTTACTGATGCTGAAATTACGGAGTACATGAGCAAAAACAAAAAGAAATTCAAAGCAGATGAGTCTCGTGAAATTTCTTATGTTTTAATCGAAGATAAAGCTTCAGCTCAAGATGAAGCTGAAGTGAAAAACAAAATTACAAGTTTATTGTCAGGAAGTGTGGTTTACAATCAAGCAACAGGTAAAAATGATACTGTTCCTGGATTTAAGAATGCTAAAAATGCGATTGATTTCGTTAATGCAAATTCTGACGTTCCTTACGATTCTACTTATATCGCCAAAAAAGATTTACCAGCAGTAGATGCTGACCGTTTGTTTAGCTTACCTGCAGGTGCAGTTTATGGACCATATAAATTTGGAAACTACTACTGTTTGTCTAAATCATTAGGTTTTAAATCTGGAGTAAATGCTAAAGCAAGTCATATCTTAATTAGCTATGAGGGGACTCAAGTGCCAAACAAACGTGAGGTAAGAACAAAAGAAGAAGCTAAAGCAAAAGCAGAGTCTATCTTAGCTCAAGTTACTGCAAATCCAGATAGTTTCTTGATGTTGGCTTTTACTGCTTCAGATGATTCATCAGCACAACAAGGAGGTGATTTAGGATATTTTGGACCAAATACAATGGTAAAACCATTTAACGATTTTGTTTTTGGAAATGGAATTGGAAAAGTAGGCTTAGTAGAAACTCCATTTGGTTTTCATATTATCAAAATTACAGATAAACAAGACGGAATTCGTTTAGCAACAGTTGCACAAAGAATTGAAGCTTCTGAAGCTACTTCTGATAAATTGTTTGCTCAAGCTACACAGTTTGAAATGGAAGCTGCTGAGAAAGATTTTGACAAATTAGCTAAAGACATGAAATTAACCGTTGCTCCAGTGGTTACTGTAAAAGCAATGGACGAAAACTTTGGATCTTTAGGTAATCAAAGAGCTATTGTTAGATGGGCTTTTGAAGAAGATTCAAAAGTTGGTTCTATCAAACGTTTTGAGGTGGCTAATGTGGGTCACGTAATCGCAAAAGTGAAGAGTGTTGATAATTCAGGTTTGGTTGCTGTATCTTTAGCAA
The DNA here is from genome assembly GCF_057922445.1 of Flavobacterium sp. UM26. Taxonomy (NCBI): domain Bacteria; kingdom Pseudomonadati; phylum Bacteroidota; class Flavobacteriia; order Flavobacteriales; family Flavobacteriaceae; genus Flavobacterium; species Flavobacterium myriophylli. The sequence continues at coordinate 144,391 of NZ_JBVHCY010000004.1, forward strand.
GACCTTATGTTGAGCCAATTCTTAAGAACAAAAAGAAAGCTGAATTGATTAAAGCAAAAATGACAGGAACTTCATTAGAAGCTATTGCTAAATCTGTCGGAGCTCCAGTGCAGCAGGCAAATGGATTAACTCTTGAAAATGCTGTTCTTCCTGGTGGAGTTGGTCAAGAAGCTAAAGTAGTAGGTAATGCATTAGCATTAGCCGCTAATAAAATTTCAGCTCCAATTGAAGGTAATACTGGAGTTTATGTTGTAAAAAACATAAGCACTGTTAAGGCACCAGCTTTGAAAAGCCATGCTGCTTATGTTTCTAAAGTAAAAGCACAAACTAGCGGAGATAGCAACCGAGCAATTCCTGCTTTGAAAGCTGCTGCTACAATTGAAGACAATAGAAAACAATTTAGTTTCTAGACACAAAACAAGTTGTTATATTTTATAATAAAAGCCAGATGCATTAGTTTGTATCTGGCTTTTTTTTGATTTTATGACTAGCTTTTATGGCTTAATTTTGGGATAATCTAAATTATTTGTTAAATCAAAAATAATGCTGTTAATTTGCCAAAAAAATTGTTTTTGAGACTTCTATACTTGATGCTGCAAAATAATTGGTAAAAACACCATGAGAAAAAATCATTTGAATGCCTTGATCTATATTTATGGGTATGTTTAGTTTTTTTAAAAGAAAGCCTAAAGAGTATTCCAAAATAGAAAATCATATTTATGGAATAATCACTGAACTGTTAAAGGTTAGTGGGACCGATATTAATTGTGATGAATTAGGTGGAAAATACTACCTAAGCAATGATGAGCAGCATTTTAAAGTTACCATTCTAAGTAATGATTCGGTGATTCGCTTAACCAATACAAGAGATTCTGTTGCGGAAAAGTACGATAAGATTTTCGTTGAAGATGTTTTGAGGGCTGTTAAAGAAGAAAAGCATCGACGAATGGAATTGGTTTATGATTCTATTACGAACAGCATTGAAAAAATGGCCGAAAGACTCCATAACACGCTAATAGAATCTAATGAGCAAGAACAATCCAAAGAGCAGGATATTCTGAGCAAGTTTTAAGCGCCTAAAATCATTTCTTTATAAGGAATGACTGTTGAATATCCTTTGCTTAAAAAGTATGCAGTGGGGTCTTCTAAAGCTACTGCCAAGACAAAATCACCTCCCCAAGCCCCCAAACTTTTTACTACTCCATCAAAATCCGGGAAAAGTGCTTCTTGAACAGTTAATAATTCCAATATAGCGCTCATTTCATTTTCGTGTAGTTGTAGTGCGTTAGCAAAAGAACGAACGGAGTTTGCTTGAGCAACGGCTTGAGTTAACCTATTGATGGTTACAATATTTTCCTTTAGATTATGATTTTTTTTATTGTAATAGGCGGCTATAGCACTTTTACTACTTTGTTTTTGGTTTAAGTAAACAAAGTACAGGTTTGAAGCAAACTTGGGTTGGAAGTTTACTGGTGTAACATTTGGTCTTTGATTTTCTAAATGATAATAGATAGGGGAGTTGTATTGTGCGCAAGCAATATCGTAACCACTCCCTCCAAAACTGTTATTGAGTAACTCAAAAGCATCTATTTTTAGCCATTGCGCCACATTGTTGATTAAGGTAGAAGAAGTTCCAAGTCCCCATTTTTTAGGAAAAGTTAGTGCAGTGTCAATTTGAAAGCCAGTATGCATTTGAAATGCATTGGGTTGTAATAATTGTGCATGATGTAAAATAGTCAACAAGGTGTTTCTTACAGAAGATTCCGAGGTTTCTTTGTGATTAATAATGGCCTCCAACTCAAGCTCGTCTTCGAACCATATGGTGCCATCAGCATCAAAACTTTTCCATGTGATGGTTGGTTTGTTATGATGTGTAACCTGAAGATTCTGTCCCATTTTTGTTGGGAGCGCTAGAGCATTGGCTCCATCTAAAACTAGATATTCTCCAGTAAGTAATAGTTTTCCGTTGCTATAAAAAGTCTGCCTCATGGGTGAAATTCTTGTTTTTTATTTTCTTAAATCTTCAATATAGCTCACAACAGCGCTATGCGAAATAGTGTGGTGCTTGAAGTGTTTTTTGATAGCATGGCGTTCTTCATCGGTGACATTGAATTGATTTAAAATGTTGTTCAAATGCATTTTCATATGTCCTTCTTGTATACCAGTAGTTGTCAACGAGCGTAGTGCTGCAAAATTTTGTGCAAGTCCAGCTACGGCTACTAATTGCATTAACTCTTGAGCGGAAGGATTTTCGAGCATTTCAAGGCATAATTTCACCAAAGGATGTAAAGAGGTTAGTCCGCCTACGGTTCCTAAGGCTAGTGGAATTTCTAGCCAAAATTTAAATTGACCGTTTTCTATTTTGGCGTGAGACAAACTGCTGTATTGTCCATTTTTGGAAGCAAAAGCATGAATTCCAGCCTCTACGGCTCTAAAATCATTGCCTGTGGCTAAAATTACAGCGTCAATTCCGTTCATGATACCTTTGTTGTGTGTTACCGCACGAAATGGTTCGACCTCGGCTATGCGAACCGCTTGTACAAAGCGTTTCGCGAAATCTTCTGGATTAGGAATATGTTTTTCAGCTAAATCTTCTATTGGGCAAGATACTTCAGCTCGAACCAAGCAATTCGGAACATAATTAGACAGAATACTCATAATTACTTCAATTTCTTTTTCTTCCGAAGTAAACAAATCAAAAGTTTGTGCTTGTTCTTTGAGTGTTTTGGCAAATTGCTCCAAGCAAGAGTTGATAAAATTAGCACCCATACTGTCTTTTGTTTCGAAAGTAGCGTGCAATTGATAGTAATCAGGAATCAATTCTGTTTTATCTCTTAACTCAATGTCTAGAATTCCGCCACCGCGTTGTCTCATATTTTTGGTCAATGCATCGGTGTCTGAAAAGAAAGTAGCTTTTGCTTGGTTGAAAAATAAAGTCAATTTGCTTTTATCTCCAGTATATAAAAAGTGGACTTGTCCTATTTTTTCTGTGTTGATTATGGTGGTTTTAAAGCCTCCTCTTGTGGCCCAAAATTTGGCTGATTTAGCTGCTGCTGCCACAACCGAACTTTCCTCAATGGCCATCGGGATAGTGCTATATTTACCGTTGATTAAAAAATTTGGAGCTACTCCAAGAGGGATATAAAAATTGGTGATAGTGTTTTCAATGAATTCGTCATGTAATTGTTGTAAAGTGGCATCCGAATTCCAGTATTTTTTTAATAAATCAATTGCTTCTGTTGGTGTCGAAAAATAGTGGTTGGCTATCCAATTTATTTTATCTTCTTTGGATAATTTTGAAAATCCTGCAATGGTGTTGTTCATTTTCAATTGATTAATGTTTCTATTGGCAAATATACGTTTTTGCTTTTTTTAAATCCCAATACTTTTGGGATTCTTCACTTGGGTTAACGTGTATAGGATTGGTAAGTTTTAACACATTTCATGACCGTTTATTGTAATTTTTTTATTAAAATTGGCATCGTTTTAAATATAACTCAATTGAGGGCTCTTTTTTGTTTTTAATGCAAAATTTCTCATTTGATATAAAATAATCATACATTTTGATTCCTGTTTTTAGTAGAAAAATCAAGTGATATTTTCTTTAAATCAGGGTTGAAAAGATAACATTTAAATTTTGCATTTATGAAATTAGGAAAATTGGTTTTGTTCTTTTTGTTAGGTGTTTGTTCTGTTTTTGGTCAACAAAAAATTACCGTCGAGTCTATTTTTATGGGTGCATTTAGAACGAAAGGTATGGATGCTCTACAAGCGATGAAAAACACCAACCAGTATACTGTTTTAAATGCAAATAGAGAAAGTGGTAGCATGCAAGTCGATTGGTATGATTATGCGACATTGAAGAAAGTAGCTACTTTAATTGATACAAAAGATTTTCCTCAATTATCGGATGGAATTGACAGTTATAGCTTTAGCGAAGACGAAAAGCAAATGCTAATTGCCAATAATACACAGCCCATTTTTCGTCATTCCTTTACAGCCGATTATTATTTATACAACATAACTTCTAAACAATTAATCAAATTATTTGATTTTCCTGTACAAGAGCCTACTTTTTCACCAGATGGTAAAAAGATTGCCTATGCAAAAGACAATAATTTGTTTGTTTACGACATTGCTTCAAAAAAGACAACCTCAATTACTTCAGACGGGAAAAAGAATAGTATCATCAACGGGATTACAGACTGGGTGTATGAAGAAGAATTTGCTTTTGTAAAAGCTTTTGATTGGAGTGCCGATAGTAAGAAAATTGCATTTATCCGTTTTGATGAATCCGAAGTTCCTGAGTTTTCAATGTCGATTTTTCAAAAGGAGTTGTATCCAAAAGTAGAGACATTCAAATATCCTAAAGCAGGAGAGAAAAATGCAGTCGTGTCTTTGCATGTTTATGATGTTGCGTCACAAGCTAAAAAAGAGGTGAATTTAGGTAACTACTCTGATTTTTACATTGCAAGAATGCAATGGACAAACGATGCTAACGTACTTTCGGCTCAAGTGTTGAATCGTCATCAAGACAATTTAGATTTGTTGTTTATTGATGGCGCTACAGGTGAAGCAAAAGTTGTTTTAAACGAAAAAGACAAAGCCTATATTGATGTTACAGATAACTTGACTTTCTTAAAAGACAACAGTTTTATCTGGACCAGCGAAAAAGATGGTTTCAATCATATTTATTTTTACGATAAAACAGGAAAATTAATTAATCAAGTGACCAAAGGGAATTGGGAAGTAACCAATTATTATGGGTTTGATGAAAAAAACAAAACTATTTTTTATCAATCTGTAGAAAATGGTTCGATTAATCGAGATGTATATCGTATTCGTTTAGATGGGAAAGACAAGATACGTTTGTCTGCTAAAACGGGAACCAATGCAGCCACTTTTAGTCCAAATTTCCAGTTTTTTATCAATACTTTTTCAAGCGCAACTCAGCCTCCAGTATATACTTTGAACGAAGCCAAAACTGGAAAGCAATTGCAAATGATTGAGGAGAATCAAACCTTATCCAATAATTTGAAAGGCTACAATTTGCCTACAAAAGAGTTCTCTGTTTTGAAAACAGAAAAAGGAATCGAACTTAATATGTGGATGATGAAACCTAAAGATTTTGATCCGAACAAAAAGTATCCTGTTTTTATGTATCAGTATTCGGGGCCAGGTTCGCAACAAGTCAATAATGATTGGAACAATGCCGATGATTATTGGTTTGCATCGCTTACACAAAAAGGATACATTGTGGCCTGTGTTGACGGAAGAGGTACAGGTTTTAAAGGAGCCGCATTCAAAAAAGTGACTCAAAAAGAATTAGGAAAATACGAAGTAATCGATCAAATTGATGCTGCCAAAGTTTTGGGTACTTATTCTTTTGTAGACAAATCAAGAATAGGAATTTTTGGTTGGTCGTTTGGTGGATTTATGGCATCGAATTGTATTTTGAAAGGAAACGATGTTTTCAAAATGGCTATCGCAGTGGCTCCAGTTACCAATTGGCGTTTTTATGATAGTATTTATACGGAACGTTATATGCAAACACCACAAGAAAACCCTAGTGGTTATGATGATAACTCGCCAATCAACCACGTACAGAAGTTAAAAGGCAAGTTTTTATTAATACACGGTTCGGCAGATGATAATGTACACGTTCAGAATTCAATGCAAATGATGGAAGCCTTGATTCAAGCCAACAAACAGTTCGATTCACAAATTTATCCAGACAAAAATCACGGTATTTTTGGAGGTTATACCCGAATTCAACTTTACAATAAAATGACTAACTTTATCCTTGAAAATTTATAATAACTAACCTATTATCATCTAATTTAAACTAAAAACAATATGGTAGAAACTCAAGAGAAAACAGCACATCCAAAAGGACTTTGGGTATTGTTTGGAACAGAAATGTGGGAACGATTCAACTTCTATGGAATGCGGACCCTATTGGTGCTGTTCTTAGTAAATTCTTTATTAATGAAAGAAGAAGATGCTTCTTTAATTTATGGTGGATTTCTAGGATTGTGTTATTTAACACCCATGTTGGGCGGTTTTATTGCAGATCGTTATTTTGGTAATAGAAACTGTATTCTTTTAGGTGGATTAATGATGGCAATTGGGCAATTGTTATTGTTCCTTAGCGGCAGTATTTTTCCAACCAATTTATCATTGGCCACCACCTTAATGTATAGCGCATTGGGAATTATTGTTTTCGGAAACGGGTTTTTCAAACCCAATATTTCTAGTATGGTGGGTAGTTTGTATCCAAAGCAAGAAAAAAGCAAATTGGATACTGCTTTTACTATTTTCTATATGGGAATTAATTTAGGAGCATTTTTAGGTCAGTTTATTTGTCCTTATTTAGGAGATGTAAAAGATACAGGTGGAATCAGAGATATTCACGCTTTTAAATGGGGATTCTTAGCAGCAGCAGCAGCTATGTTGATTGGAACTGTTTTGTTTTATCTCTTAAAAGATAAATATGTAGTTTCTCCAGAAGGGAAACCACTTGGAGGATTGCCTTCTAAAAATGAATCTTCTGATTATGAAGAAGGAGAAGCTCAAAGTGCTGTTTTCTCAACAAAAGCTTTGGCTCTTTCTGTAGTCGCTTTTATTGGATTGTTTCTAGCTTTCCATTTTTCTGTAGACGGAACCAATGTTGTAAAAACAATCATTTATCCAATTATTTATGCAGCAGGTATCACATTGGCAGGATTGATTTTATCAGATAGTTCTTTGACTAAAGTAGAACGTGACCGTATTTTGGTAATTTATATTATTTCTTTTTTCATCATCTTCTTCTGGGCAGCTTTCGAACAAGCAGGTTCTTCATTGACTTTCATTGCCGATTACCAAACTGATAGGAATTTCTTTGGCTTTCAAATGCCAGCTTCGATGGTGCAAATTTTTAACGGATTGTTCGTTGTGGCTTTAGCAGTTCCTTTTAGTATGTTATGGGATAAATTAAGAGCCAATGATAAAGAACCAATTTCGCCTGTAAAATTAGCCATTGGTTTGTTTTTGATTGCGGTAAGTTTTTATATGATTGCTACTCAAGTTAAAGATTTAGGGACTTCTGGATTGTTGGCAATTAAATGGTTAATTCTTTTGTATTTAATCAATACTTGTGCCGAGTTGTGTTTGTCTCCAATTGGACTTTCATTAGTTGGTAAATTGTCTCCAAAGCGTTTTTCTTCATTGTTGTACGGCGTTTTCTTTTTGTCTAATGCTTCAGGATATGCTTTGGCTGGAACCTTAGGTTCTATTCTTCCTGCGACTGGGGATAAGTTTATTAAAGCGAAAGAATTGGGAATCGATTTACAAGCCATTTTGGATAAAAAAATAGTACCAACTCCAGAGCAATTACAACTTTTAGAAACAAATCAAATTAGTCCAAATAATCCTGTTTTTGTAGGTTTTGAAATCCATAATCTTTTTGAATTTTTTATGGTATTTGTTATCTCTACAGGAGTTGCTGCAATAATTCTATTTTTATTGACGCCATTTTTGAAAAGAATGATGCACGGTATCCGTTAATTTATTTATACTCTTCGTAAACCTACAAGTACTGCTTGTAGGTTTATTTTTTAATACTATTTTCTATGTGGAAAAATCATCCTAAAGCCCTGCCGTATTTGTTTTTGTCTGAAATGTGGGAACGTTTCGGGTATTATTTAATGATTGGAATTTTCACGCTTTATTTGAAAGATGTAGAAGCTGGATTTTCAATGACCGAAAAAGAAGCTTCGGATTTGTATGGAACATTTATCGCTTTGGTATTCTTAACTCCTTTTATTGGAGGATTAATTGCTGACCGTTATCTGGGTTATAAAAAATCCATTATTCTTGGTGGATTAATGATGGGGGTAGGGTATCTAATTATGGGAGTGCACAGCATTCCAATGTTGTACACTGCGATGACGTTGGTCATTGTAGGGAATGGTTTTTTCAAACCTAATATTTCTACGTTGTTGGGGAATTTTTATAACGATGAAGAATACAAAGACCGAAAAGACGAAGGGTACAATATTTTCTATATGGGAATCAATGTTGGGGCTTTCATTTGTAATTTCTTTGGTGCGGCACTAAAAATTCTTTTTGGTTGGCAGGAAGCTTTTATGGCAGCCGGTGTGGGAATGTTTATAGGTGTTTTGGTATTTATGTTAGGTATCAAACATTATGGAGATAAAACCGAAAAGAAAGGTGTCCAAGAAGGTGATATGCCTTTTTATAAAATTGTTCTTTTTATTTTATTGCCTTCACTGATTTTTGGAGTGATTGGTTGGTTGATCAAAGGAATTGCTTCGGATAGTAATCTAGACAGTTCCATTTTTGGTTCAGATAGTACTGATGCTTTTGTGTTCGCTTGTATTCCAGTTGTCTTCTTTTACGGAAGCCTTTATTTTAAAGCTAAAGTAGAAGATAAACGACCTATTGGGGCTTTGCTTTCAATTTTTGCAGTGGTGATATTATTTTGGGCAGTTTTTAAATTGAATGGTTCTGCACTCAACAATTGGGGCGATAAATATACCGATAGAGAATTAACGGGTGTGGCACAACAAATAGGTTCAAAGTTGGTACTAACTGACACGCTAACCTATAAAAAGGACTCTGTTGCCTTGTACGATGCCGCTTTTAGAATTCAGAAAGAAGACGGAAAAGTCATCAAAGTGGTGGATTATCCTTTGTATTTTAGAAATGTAGCCAAAGAAAAATTGCCTAAAGAAGACAGTAAAATCTATACTTGGTCGGCAAACCTGAGCCAATCGATTAATCCGGGTTGGGTAATTCTTTTGACGCCTTTGGTGGTGGCATTTTTTACTTTTTTGCGTAGCAGAAAAAAAGAACCCTCAACACCTACCAAAATTGCTTTCGGTTTGTTGATTTCAGCTTTATCGGTCTTGGTTATGGTGGCTGCGGTTCATATTGGTAATAATGGTGCAGAAAAAGTTTCCGTATGGTGGTTGGTGGCCAATTATGGAGTCATTACCATCGGTGAATTATTCTTAAGTCCGATGGGATTATCTGTTGTCTCAAAATTAAGTCCAAAAAACATTACTTCCTTAATGATGGGTGGTTGGTTTTTGGCCACTTCAATCGGTAATAAATTAAGCGGCGTTTTAGCCAGTATGTGGGATTCTTATGAAAACAAAGCTAATTTTTTCTGGATTAATTTTAGTCTTTTACTCTTTGCAACATTACTGATGTTCGCTTTGGTAAAAGAATTGAATAAGGTTATGAAAGAGAAAGGAATTAATTAAATCAAGTATAATGGAATCAAACATTACATTAGAACAAATTCAAAATTTTAAAGGGAAATACCCAAAACAGTTGTGGTATTTGTTTTTTAGCGAAATGTGGGAGCGCTTTTGTTTTTACGGAATGCGCGGTATGTTGGTGGTCTTTATGGTCAGTCATCTTGGAATGAACGAAAAGGTTGCCAATTTGCAATACGGAGCTACTCAAGCTTGGGTATATGCATTTACTTTTATCGGTGGCTTGTTTGCCGATAAGATTTTAGGTTTACGAAAATCACTTTTTTGGGGTGGCATTTTAATGATTATTGGTAGTGTTATTTTGTCTATAGATCCTAAAAACTTTTTCTTCATTGGTCTCGGTTTTACGATTGTAGGAACTGGTTTTTTTAAACCTAATATTTCATCGATGGTAGGGCAGTTGTACCCTGAAGGTGATCCAAGACGAGATGCTGGTTTTTCTTTCTTTTATATGGGGGTAAATCTCGGTGCTTTGATTGGTGGTTATATCTGTATCGCTGTTGCCGAAGGATCCATGTGGCAATCCATAGTTCCTGAACATTTGCGATGGAATGTTGGTTTTGGTTTCGCTGCGATTGTAATGATTATTAGTTTACTGACTTTTACTCAAACCCAAAAAAGTTTGGGTCCAATTGGCCTTTCTCCACTAAAAGAGATGATGGTCTCTAAACGCAAGCAATTAGAAATTGTAACCTATGTAGGGTCATTACTTGTAATTCCTTTGATTATTGTAATGGTTGCCAATACAGTATATACGGATTATTTTATGATTTGTATCGGACCGGCTTCGGTTTTGTATTTATTGTATGAAATGAAGAATTTTTCTTTAGCCGAAAACAAGAAGCTATTTGCAGCATTGATTTTCATTATTTTCTCCATTTTCTTCTGGGCTTTTTTCGAACAAAGTGGAGGGTCTTTAAGTTTGTTTGCTGTAAATAATTTGAATAATACTATTGCTGGTGTAGAATTGAGTCCTAATGGAGTGAACAATTCTGCGAATTCCTTTTTCGTAATTGGTTTTGCAGCTTTGGTTGGCTTGGTTTGGCTTTGGTTAGATAAAAGAAAAATAGAACCTAACACTGTAATTAAGTTTGGCCTTGCCTTTTTATTCTTAGCTGGTGGCTTTTGGGTATTTTATTATACGAAGTTTTTTGCTGATGGTTTTGGGAGAACTTCTTTGGGGATTTTTACTTTTGGATGGTTTGTAATCACTTTGGGTGAATTGTGTTTGTCCCCTATCGGGATGTCTGCAATGACGAAATTATCACCTTCCAAAACGCAAGCCGTAATTATGGGGATGTGGTTCTTGGCTAGTGCCTATGGGCAGTATTTTGCAGGTATTTTGGGTGCTAACATTGCAGAAGCTTCGGAGCAATCGAGCAATATAGAGAAGCTTAATGTTTATGCCGATGGCTATTTACAATTAGCTATTTATGCCTTAATTGCTGGTCTGGTTTTGATTGTACTTTCACCATTGGTTAGAAAATTAATGCAAGAAGTAAAATAGCCGACATTTAAACATTATAATTTTATATATTTTTGTCAAAAATAAATCATCGTATGAAAAAAATAATTGTATTTCTGTTGTTTACATTTTGTGTAATCGAAGGGCAAGCGCAAGAACTAAAATGGTTTACCGATGTGAAAGAAGCTGTTGCTATTGGTAACAAAGAGAAAAAACCACTGATGCTTTTTTTTACAGGTAGTGATTGGTGTGGCTGGTGTATCCGTTTGCAAAAAGAAGTTTTAAAAACGCCTGAGTTCGCTAAGTGGGCTAAAGAAAATGTTATTTTAGTTGAATTGGATTATCCTAGAAAGCAATATCAAACCGCTGAAATTAGAAGGCAAAATGCTGAATTACAACAAGCATTTGGTGTACAAGGTTATCCAACGGTTTTTTTTGCTAAAGGAGTTACGAAGAATGGCAAAACCAATTTTGAAGGTTTAGGAAGTACGGGTTATGTAGCTGGAGGTCCATCCGCTTGGTTGGCTGTAGCCAATGGTTTTTTAGCACAAAAGAAAAAATAGCTTTTAGCTAGTATCATTACTCTTTGATGTAAAAATATCCCTTTTCACGAGTTGAGTGGAAAGGGATTTTTTGTTGATTACAGGTTCGTTCCCATAAGGTTACTAATGATTTGTAATTGGAAGCATCTGCCACGACCATCTTTGGCTTATTGTATTTTATGATGCGTTCTAAATTTACTTTTGGTGATGCTGTTAGTAGTAAAATATCTGTTGCTTTATTTGGAAAATAGACACTGCTACTGTCTAAAATGAGAATTCGATTTCCATTAAAATAGGCTACATTTTTTAAGATACTTTGTTTTGTAATTGTACTAAATGTCCCTGTTGCATAATTTTGTAAGGTCATATTTTTTTGAATTTCGTTACTTTGAAGGCCATTCGAAATGACTTCTATTTCATTTCCTATTCGTTGGCAAATAATCGTTTTTTTCGAAGCATGCAGTACAACCCACTCTTTGCTGTTACCAAATTCTAGTTTGTTTTTGATTAGAACTAGTTGAAAAATGATTATTGATGACAAGAAGAAAGTAATTCTAGTAAAAGAGTTTTTCTTCCACCATAAAACCATCGCAATTAGAAAGAAGTAAGAGGCAATCATTAAGTGAAATGTACTCGGAATATTGGTAAAAATGAAGCTTTCAAACGAAGCGACCCAATGGATGATTGAGTTCATTATTGAAATCCCCCATTCTAAAGGTTTGATACACCAAATGGGCAAGACTGAAAAAGCAGCTATTGTCATTACTAGTACCCCAAGAAGCATTATGACACTTAATAGCGGTAAGACTAATAGGTTGGTTACAAAAAATAATCCAGGGAATTGATGAAAATAATAAACGCTTAACGGTAATGTTCCTAGCTGCGCGGCAAAAGAAACCGTAATAATATCCCAGAAGAATTGTACAATTTTGTTTTTAGGTGTCCAATATTTTGACAATGTTGGTTGCAGCCAAACAATAAAAAACAAAGCCGCATAACTCAATTGAAAGCCTACATCGAATAAAAAATAGGGTTGAAACAATAGTATTAAAAATATCGAAACAACTAGAGTATGATAAATATTCGTGCTTCGTCTCCAATAGTGTCCAACGGCAACAAAAGAAAACATTGTAATAGAACGCACTACCGATGGAGCCAATCCTGCTAAAATACCAAAAAGCGCTAAGCTAACTAAAGAGATGGATAGCTTAAGGAATCTTCCTTTTTGGGTATTGGGTATGGGTCGCATCAAAAAATTGATGAACAGTACTATAAAACCAATATGTAATCCAGAAACCGAAAGTATATGTACAGCACCCGCATATTGATAATCCTTTGTAATGTTGGGGTCTATATCTTGTTGTTGTCCCAATAGTAATGCCATCGCTACTGGCAAAGCTTTTTTGTCAAACCCACTTTGTTCAAGATGAGTCACAATGGTGTTTCTTAAAGTAGCGCTATAATACCAAATGTCTTTTAAAAGGGTTTTACGATAGAGAATGTCTTCAGGCTCAATGTATACTTGCGCGTAAATTTGTTTGTTTTTGAGATAAGCCGAGTAATCAAACTGATTGGGGTTTTTAGGTTTTTCAGTTTTTATCAATTTGGTCTTAAATCTCAGTCTATGCCCAACTACAATTTCTTTGGCATTGTTGGCCTTTGGGATTGTAATTAAAATTTTGCCTTCGAGACTTTGATTGTTTATCTTTTGAACGTAAGCAATATACCTATTGTTTTGAGGTGAACTTTTGAGTTTCTCTCTGACGACAACTTCAATCCAATTTGCTTTTTCATAAACTGTGGGATGATTTGAATAATTGTTTTTGCGATTACTATCGGTATGAGTTACTAAAATACCTATTCCTACAGCAAATGAAAGCAATAGAATTGCGGCTTCAAATACTAAGTTCTTCTTTGTGGTGGTAGTAGTGAATTTATATACTAAGAGTACAATTCCAAACGCAAGTAGTATAAAAACAAATGCAAAATTTGCGGATATACTTATGTAATAAACCGCAATAAGGCCTATTATAAATCCAATTGTAATTTTAATAAGTGGGAATTGTAACACATTCATATTACTAAAATACGAATTTTAGTAAGAAATAGTGCTTATTAAATTATTTTAAGTCGGCTACAATTAATTTTGCAGTAGCACTACTTGCTCCTTTTCCTCCCAATTTTTCTTCAAGTATAGTATAGTCTTCTAGTACAACTTTTCGATACTCAGGGTCTAGGATTTTTTGTAATTCTGAAGCAATTCGTTTGGTGTTGCAATCGTCTTGAATCAACTCAGTAACCACCTCTTTGTCCATAATCAAGTTGACAAGCGAAATGTATTTTAGAGTGATGATGCGTTTGGCTATTTGGTATGAAATCCAATTGCCTTTATAACAAACCACTTCAGGTACTTTGAATAATGCCGTTTCAAGTGTTGCTGTTCCAGATGTAACTAGAGCTGCCGTAGCGTGTTGCAACAAATCATAGGTTTTGTTCGATAAAAATTTAATGTTATCTGAAGTAATGAATTGTTGGTAAAAAGAATACTCCTGACTTGGTGCACCTGCGATTACAAATTGATAGTCTTTAAAGTCATCGACTACACTAAGCATAACACTGAGCATTTTGGTGATTTCTTGTTTGCGGCTACCAGGTAAAAGCGCAATAATTGGTAAATCGTTCAATTGGTTTTCTTTCCTGAAAGTAGCATCATCGATTATGGGATGCGCTTGTATGGCATCTATAAGTGGGTGTCCAACAAAAGAAACTGGAAAATGATGCTTGTCTTCGTAAAATGTTTTTTCAAACGGAAGAATCACATACATTTTATCAATATCTCGCTTGATTTCCTTGATTCTGCTTTCTTTCCAAGCCCAAATTTGTGGCGAAATATAATAGTGATTTTTGAATCCTAAGCCTTTGGACCATTTTGCAATTCTCAAATTAAAACCAGGATAGTCTATAAAAACAATAACGTCAGGTTGAAAGGCTAGAATATCGGTTTTGCATATCTTGATGTTGTTAAGAATGGTTTTTAGATTCATAACCACTTCAGCAAATCCCATAAAGGCTAAATCGCGGTAGTGTTTTACTAAAGTGCCACCCACTTTTTGCATTAAGTCTCCACCCCAAAAACGAATTTCGGCAGTTGGGTCCTCTTGGTAAATGGATTTCATCAAGTTAGAACCGTGCAAATCTCCTGAGGCTTCTCCGGCAATAATGTAGTATTTCATAAATAGATGATTCTAAGATTTTGGAATGAGCGAACTCTTGATGTTGTTCGTTCTTTTACTAAAATTTGTCAAAATTCTTTAACTCTGAAAAGGTGCAACCAAACAACAAGAGGCAAAGGTAATAAAAACGCTTTGCCTCTTGTTAGTTGTTATGGATTCAAATAAGCATTTTTTGCTACTGAATTTAAAATTTTTAATTTAACGAATACCTAAAAAATAGCATAGCACTAAACCAAGATTTGGCATCGCCTCCTAATGCTTCCTTTACTCCAGTACCAGGAATGGTTTGTGCAAAATGCCCGTGAAAATACCATTTTCTAGAATGAAAATACTTCCAAGTGATGTTTACCTCTTGTCCGTATGCTTTTTGTGGCATATAGCTCAATGCGGGATTTCCTCCTACATTGTTGTTATTGGCTGCTAGGAAATAAAAATATTGTGGTACCAATTCAATTTTTTTACTTACTCTCAAGCTGCCTTGAATTTTATGTGCAATCAAATTGCTGTTTTGCACAATTTTAAAATGATTGGCACCCAATACCCAATCTTCTCCATTTCCGCCAGTTAACAATGGATCCCATCTTTCGAATGTTGTAGTATTAGGATCGTCTCCAGAAAAATATGAAAAGCGATACATAAAGGTTGGTGAGGCTTTAGCTTTTGCGAAACTCCATCCTATTTCTCCATAACCTGCTAAAGCTGACATTTTGAAATTTGAATTGGTTTCGTGAGCTACTTCGGTTTTAATTAAAAGTCCAGGTTTTCCTTGGGTTAAATTTTTATAATATCGAATGTTATAAAGATTAAGACCGTTGCGTCTAAATACGTCTCCAGTGGGGGTATAGTAGCCAAAATCTGAACGAGAAACGTTCAAAAAAGTAAAGCCTACTTTATGGCCCAAGTTAATGCCGTATTCCGTATTGAAACCATTCATCACTGTGCGTGAATCAATAATAGGTAATTCATCAGGATTGATTTGAAAAACTTGTAACATTAAATTATTGTACTTAATAGTGGCTAAGCCCAAATAATCTGCTGCCCATCTTGGATTGAGTTGTAAACCGGCTCTGTCTCCTCCATTTGAAGCGGTATTTCGAATAATAAAACCGTTTCCAATGGTAAATTGCTGTCTTCCAACTGAAAAATTATAACTCAATAAATTACCATTTGAAAATGATTTAACTCCAAAAAAACCAACATAAGCATCATCGAATCCGGTATGAATTCTTGATACATCGGTAAACAATTCTCTACCCGCTGTCCCACTCATTATAAGATTTGCACCACCATATAAATAAACGTTACTCTTGCTTGATAGTGTTGTAATGCCATATATACCTGCAGATGCCCAACCTTCTACCCAACCCGTATATCCTTTGCCAGCAGGACCATCGACGAGAGGGTTTCCGTTGAGCATAGCATCGTCTCGACCGTACCAAGAATTGTTGTTGGAATACAACATTTCAGCCATTGCTATTCTTGAGGTCAACAATGATTTGTTGTCCATATACAAAATCGGAAAATCCTTACCGCCAATCAGTGCACCACTCTTGGCAGGTTTATCTTTTAATGTATCGCTTAGTTTTATTTTTAAAGTTACCGTAATATCTCCTGTTAGTGATGGTCTCACTTCATAAAAGGCATTTTCTACTTCGGGTAATTGTTTTACTTTGGCAGTATAGGCGTCTAATAAAATGGTTCTTACCGTGGATTGCGGATACACAGGAAAAAGCATATTCACTTTTGCCAACAAACTACTTTGTTGTTGAGTATCCTCTAATGGATTCTCAAATTCGATAAAAACAGATTGAATGTTTTCACCTTCCAAATAATTGCCACTTTCCTGAGCGAAACCAATCTTTAATCCTAAAAAAAAGAATAGGAACAGTAAGCCAAAATTTTTCACAATAAACTTATGGGTTAATAAGCTGTCCATCCTCCATCAGTTGCGTAAGTTCCTCCAGTCAAATTAGAAGCTTCATCTGAGAGTAAAAATAAGATTACTGATGCTTGTTCCCAAGGAGTTGACATCCTGTGTTTGCTATCATTTTGCATCAATAAACTTTCTGTTTTAGCGCCACCCATTCCGGATATTCCTCTTTTCTTAACTTCTTTTACAAACGCAAACGCTTTATCTGTCATTGGTGTTGAAGTTGCAGCCATATTAACGGAGTTTACACGAATTCCGTAGGGTGCATAATCAATAGCGGCATTTCGAGTCAATCCATTTACGGCATATTTACTGGCTACATAGGCTGGATTTCCTGCCAATCCTGTTAATCCAGCAATAGAACCTACCGTTACAAGTGCGCCACCTTTTCCTTCTTTAAGTAATTGTTTCAAAACAGAACGCATCGATTTAAAAGTACCTGTAGCATTGACATCAAAAACAAAATCCCAATATTCATCCGTTGCCGTATCTACTGCCGATGGTAACAAAGCTTTCTGTTTGTCATAATCTAAAGGGTCACCAGAATGCACACCGTCCATAACTCCTGCATTCAAAACCGCTCCGTCTAGTTTTCCGAATTTTTTGATAGTTTCAGCTACCAATTTATTGCAGTCCTCTGTACTTCTGATATCGGTTTTTACAAACAATACTTTACCGCCGTTAGCTTCGATAGTTTTGGCAGTTGCACTACCTTCTTTTTCTAACCAATCAGCAATTACTACTGATGCGCCTTCTTTTGATGCCCTGATAGCTGTAGCGCGACCAATTCCTCTGGCGCCACCAGTAATTATGATTACTTTTCCTTTCAGCCTATCTTTGGCAAAATAAGTAGAATCGATTGGCGTAATATCATTCTTTTTTGGAGCAGATTGCGAGTAAGTCAAAGAAACTATAAAAAAGAAAGATAAGACTAATGCGTTTTTTAAAAACGGGTTAACTTGAATAAGAGTTTTCATTTTTTGACATTTTAGTTGAACGTAAATTATTGCATCACATAAAGTTAAATCAAATAATTTACTTCTTCTTTAAAAAGTCAGAAATAATGAAAAAATAATTTAATAGTGTTTCTCTTCTTCTTTCTGCTAAAATTAGTATCGTATAATTTTTATTACATATAAAACAATGTGATTATTGTTAAAACAAAAACAGCTAAAACGACACCACGAGCCATCAATTCTTTATTCATTTTAAGTAAAATCCCAAATGCTGCCAAATCTAATAATGAACCAACGGTAATTAGTTTTCCTAAATAGCCTTGTGATTTTAATATTCCGACTCCTTCAATAAATTCATAGTCCGTGAAAAAAGTCATAAACAAAAAAGAGCCGAGCAGTGAAGCAGCTAAACCGATAATGAAGCCGTATAATAAATCTATCTTATTCATTCCAATTCCAAGTGTTGAGTTGTTGTATGGTGTGATGTGCTGTCAAGTCAAATTGAACAGGTACTACCGAAATATATCCATTTTCTAAAGCCCATTCATCGGTATCTTCGCCTTTGTCTTGATTGATGAATTCACCACTTAGCCAATAGTATTCTTTTCCGAAAGGTGTTTTTCTTTTATCGAATTTTTCCACCCATTGTGCTTTGGCTTGTCGACAAATTTTGATGCCTTTAATTTCTTTTTCTTCTAATTTTGGAAAATTCACATTCAAAACAACCCCAGCTGGAAGCCCTTTCTCTAAGGTTTCGAGGGCTATTTTTTTTACAAAAGACAATATGGGCTTAAAATCGGCATCCCAGTTATAATCCAAAAGCGAAAATCCAATGGCAGGAATGCCTTCGATGCCGGCTTCAACAGCCGCACTCATAGTTCCTGAATAAATCACATTAATAGACGAATTGGACCCGTGATTGATGCCCGAAACACACAAATCAGGTTTTTGCTTCAAGATTTCGTTAGTCGCCATTTTTACACAATCTACCGGTGTTCCAGAACAACTGTATTGTATGATGGCATCGCCCTCTTTCGAAAGTTTATTCAAATACAACGTACTGTTGATGGTAATGGCGTGTCCCATAGCGCTCTGAGTCTTATCAGGAGCAACAACGATAACATTCCCAATTTGAGTCATTATACTAATCAAGGCTTGGATTCCAGGAGCGGAAATTCCATCGTCATTAGTGATTAATATTAAAGGTTTTTTGGAGGCCATTTCATTGATTTTAGATACACAAATATACTAGCGCTTTGTCTTAAAAAGCAGCATAAACCTTTTTTTTGTTAACTTTTTTTATAAAAATTAAATCGTATCAACATTTTTATATCTTTAACAAAAATTTATAAAGAGGCAATGTTTCTTGGCTTTATCTTTACATAAATTACAATTCTGATTGATGAATGCAATTATTACTTATATGAAAAAGAATTTTAAAATTGTACTTGCCATCTTGTGCGTGTCAGGTGCTTTGTTTGCTTTTAAAATAAATGGTTCGAAGCTGAACACCGATGATCCCGAAAAAGATAGACTGTTACTAGAGTTATTAACTTTTGTAATCGAAAAAGGGCACTATGACCCGGCGGTTATGGATGACGAATTTTCAAAAGGTGTTTATAAAGATTATATCCAAGCTTTAGATCCTTCTAAGCGTTTTTTCTTGCAATCAGATATCGATGAATTTGCTAAATACGAATTGGATTTGGATGACCAAATCAACAATAAAGAGTTAACCTTTTTCGAGTTAACCTATTCACGTTTAATGGTTCGTATGGAAGAAAGCAAAAAAATCTATAAGAGCTTGTTGGGTACTCCTAATGATTTTACTATTGATGAAAGTTTTGATACGGATTATGATAAAATGCCGTATGCCAAAAACAACAAAGAATTAGTTGATAGATGGCGTAAACAAATGAAATTATCTGCTTTGTCTTCAATAACAGAGCGTTTGCGTATGCAAGAAAATAAAGCCAAAACCCCAGAGACTACTGAAGCGACTAAAGCGGAGGAATTAAGTGCTGATTTGGGTATGGATGCAACTTCAAAAGCGGATAAAAATATCAAAATCAAGACTTTTGCAGAATTAGAAGCAGAAAGCAGAGTGAATATTGGTAAGTCTTTAGACGAATCTTTTGGTTTCATTAAAGAATTGACCAGAGATGATTGGTTTACGGTGTATATCAATTCTATTATGACTCGTTTTGATCCGCATACAAGTTATTTTGCTCCTGAAGAAAAAGAACGTTTTGACGTAAGTATGAGCGGTAAACTCGAAGGAATTGGAGCGCGTTTACAAAAGAAAAATGATTTCACGGAAATAAGTGAATTGATTTCTGGTGGTCCAGCTTGGAGAGGTCGCCAACTCGAAGCAGGAGATGTTATTTTGAAAGTGGGCCAAGGTAGTGCAGAGCCAGTAGATGTTGTAGGAATGCGTTTAGACGATGTAGTTAAAAAAATAAAAGGTCCAAAAGGTACTATTGTTCGCTTAACTGTAAAAAAAGTAGATGGTACAATCAAAAACATTTCTATTGTTCGAGATATCGTTGAAATCGAAGAAACTTATGCTAAGTCTAGTGTAGTCGAGAAAAACGGGTTGCGTTATGGAGTAATCTATTTGCCTAAGTTCTATATTGATTTTGAAAATCGTGACGGACGTGACGCAGGTAAAGATATTGCTCTTGAAGTGGAACGTCTAAAACAAGCAAAAGTAAATGGAATTGTTTTGGATGTAAGAGATGATGGAGGCGGTTCTCTTTCTACTGTTGTAGATATTGCTGGATTGTTTATTCAGGAAGGACCAATCGTTCAAGTGAAATCAGCAGGCAAGAAAAAAGAAATATTATACGATACTGATCCTAAAATCGAGTGGGATGGTCCATTAGTAATTATGGTGAATAGTTTCTCTGCATCGGCATCCGAGATTTTAGCAGCTGCTATTCAAGATTACAAACGCGGAATTATCATTGGTAGTAAACAAACATACGGAAAAGGAACGGTTCAAAATGTGATTGATTTGAATCAATTTGTTCGTAACAGTTCTGTGGGTGATTTAGGAGCTTTAAAAACTACCACTCAAAAGTTTTATAGAATTAATGGTGGGTCAACTCAACGTGAAGGAGTAAGTAGTGATATAGTAATGCCAGATCGTTATACTTATTTAAAGATGGGAGAACGCGATGTAGATAATGCTATGCCTTGGGATAAAATAGATGCTGCGCCTTTTACGCAATGGAAAAACACTCAGAATTTTGATAAAGCTATTGCAAGAAGTAAAGCCAGAATTGCAGAAAACCCTCAATTTAAATTGATTGAAGAAAATGCTAAATGGATAGATAGTAAGAGCAATGAAAACACGTATAGTTTAAATATCGATAAATTTAGAACGGTACAAAATAGTGTGGAAGAAACGGCTAAAAAATATAAGCCAATTTTTGAATATAAGAATCAATTGAAGTTTACTTCTTTACCCTATGAAGAAGAAGAATACAAAAAAGATCCAACTCTTAAAGAGAAAAGACAAAGATGGCATGAAAGTTTATCAAAGGATGTTTATGTAGAAGAAGCTCTAAATATACTTGATGATTTACAACCCAAAACTATTGTAAAATCGATGCCTTCAAAAGTTTTGAATAGTAAATTGGTGAAATCATAATTATAAAATAACCCTTTAAAAAAGACTCAAAATCTACTGCTTTTGAGTCTTTTTTTGTTTATCTCTTTTTTGAATATGATAAATAATAAGATGCTAGTTTTATTGGTTTTTATTTCTTCTTTTTTAACTCTAAACGGTGTTAAAGAAATAGGGCTTGAAATAAAATCTCCAACAATTGTTTCTTTTGTTCATTCATCTCAACCGAGTAAAAGGCAGTTGTATTTACTTCCAAAGTCTACAACTAAAGCAATTATTTATCATGATTTCTATACTTTGTCATACAATGAAGCGTATGAGCAAGCCGAATGGGTGGCCTATGAACTAAAAAAGGAACAAGTTGTAAACGCAAATTTCCAACGCCCTTATTTTGTTCAAGACGATAAAGTCACTACATATTCTGCTGATTGGCGTAATTACAAGAAATCTGGCTATGATAAAGGTCACTTATGCCCTGCAGCGGATAGGGAATTTAATAAAAAAGCTTTTGAATCTACTTTTTTAACTTCAAATATATCACCACAAAAACATGAATTTAATAGTGGGATATGGAATCGCTTAGAAGAAAAAATAAGGTATTGGGCTATAAAATATGATGGTCTATTTATTGTTACTGCTGGGGTTTTAGCTCCAAATTTAAAAACCATAGGCAAAGAAAAAGTTGCTGTACCAAACTTTTTTTACAAGATTGTTTTAGACGAAAACCAAGGTAAGTATCGAATGATTGGTTTTTTGATACCCAATAAACCCTCAGATAGACCTTTGTATGAGTTTGTGGTATCGGTAGATAAAATTGAACAAGCTACAGGTATTGATTTCTTTCCTCAACTTCCAGATGATTTAGAGAATCAATTAGAAATATCCAGCAATTATAAAGGCTGGAGTTTTAACTGACTTACCATTCATTGACCTTATTGGCGTCCATTTTAATGAAAATAAAAAGCAAAATGGTAAATCCCCATAATCCAGAGCCTCCATAAGAGAAGAAAGGCAACGGGATACCAATTGTTGGAAAAATTCCAGCCACCATAGCAATATTTACAAAAAAGTGTAGAAACAAAACGGCTGCAACAGAGTAGCCATAGACACGACTAAATTTGGTTTTTTGTCTTTCTGCTAGATAAATAATTCGCAACAAGAGTATAACGAAAAGAGATATTACCACAGTAGCTCCCAAAAAACCCCATTCTTCACCAACAGTGGTAAAGATATAATCGGTATGTTGTTCTGGTACAAAGCCTCCTTTGGTTTGAGTCCCTTCTAAAAATCCTTTACCTAACCATCCTCCGGAACCAATAGCTATTTCTGATTGATTGGTATTGTATCCAATTCCTTTCATATCTACGGCTTTACCAAGAAGAATGTTAAAACGGTCTCTATGGTGTTGTTTGAATACATGCTCGAAAACATAATTCACGGACAAAACAAATCCAGAAATAAGAGCTAATAGTATGCCGCTTCTAAGAATGTTTCGATCAGCTAACCTTGATTTGAAATGTATGGCTACAAGCAATAAAGCTGCGATTAAAATAACTACATATGATTCTAAAACTAGTGTTAATACAAATAATGCAATTGCCGAAAATCCAGTCCAAACATACCATGCTGGTAGTCCTTCTCTGTAAAGAACAATAATAAAAATACTATAAACTAAAGCGCTACCAGGATCGGGTTGAGGTAAAATAAGCAATACAGGTAAAAAGACAATGGCTAGTGCTTGAATTTGTCTGTTTAAGTCTTTGAGATTGATTTGCGGATCACTCAGATATTTCGCTAATGCTAGTGCGGTAGCTGCTTTAGCAAACTCTGAAGGTTGTAACGTAAAACTACCAATAGCATACCAGCACCTTTGTCCTGCGATGGTTTTACCAAAAGCAAATAAACCAAGAAGGGAGATTAAAGAAACTACAAAGATAATCGAGGCATATTTTTCATAAAATTTGCCATCTACATAGAGTACTGTAAAGATTAATGGAATGGAAAATAATATGAATATCAGTTGTTTTTCTGAGGTTCCTTCTTCTGAGGAAAGAGAAGAGGAGTAAATGTTGAGCCATCCTAAAACAACTAGTAGTATGTATATTATTACACAAATCCAGTCAATATTGCTAGTTACACTTTGGTTTTTCATTTTATTACAAATGATTTAGTTTTTTTTAGTACTGTCTTTTTTTACTGTAGGACTTGGAGTTGTTTGTTGCTTTTTTAACTTTAGTTGAGCGATAGAATCTTTAATTCGTAATTCTCTTTTTACATCTTCATTGAGTCCGCCTAGTTTTGCATATTGAGCTTGCAAACTGGTGTTTAAAATCCTAGTTTCGAGATCAGTTCTGGTGATTTTTTTCTTTAAATATTTTTCAATCATCAAACTTGCTATTGGCCCCGCTATGGTAGAACCAAATCCACCGTTTTCTATCATAATCGCGATGGCAATTTTAGGATTGTCCTTTGGAGCAAAGGCCACAAAAATAGAGTGGTCTTTAAGCTGTGTTCTAACACCGTTGATTTTTGCAAAGTTTTCGGCAGTACCAGTTTTTCCACAAATGTCAATACCTTCTACTCTCAAGCCTGCAGCTGTTCCCATGTTATACACGTCAAAAAGTCCGCTAATAATTGGTTTAAAATGACTTTTATCTATGGTAGTAACATGTTTGGTTGTGAATTTTTTATCAATAGTGGTGCCTGCAATTTTTTTAATGATGTGAGGAGTGTAATAATACCCTTCATTGGCAACGGTAGCCATCATATTAGCTAATTGAATTGGAGTCATCAAAACTTCTCCCTGTCCGATGGCGTTTGATACAATAGCAGTGCTTCTCCAGCCACCGTTAGGATACATTCTTTTATAGGTTTCTGAAGTTGGTATTTTTCCTCTACGACCTGTTGGTAAGTCATATCCCATAAATTGCCCTAATCCAAAACTTTTTACGTGTTTACTCCAAACATCAACTGCATAACTTGGTTTTGCATATTTATTAATAGTCCTCATGTATGCTGTTCCAAAAAAGGCATTGCAGGATTCATAGATTCCTCTATGTAATTGCAATAGTCCGCCTCTACAGTGACAACGCATAAAACGACCTCTGGCGTAACTAAATCCATGATGACAAGCTACCGTAGTGTTTTCATCGATTACCTGCTCCTGAAGTGCTACAAGTCCCGTCATGATTTTAAAAGGTGATCCAGGAGGGTATTCTGCAAGTAAACCTCTGTCATATAAGGGTTTTGCAATTGAATCACGATACAATTTGGTGTAGTTTTTAGAACGCTGTCTTCCAACTAGAATACCTGGGTCATAAGATGGGGCAGTTATTAAGGCTAGAATTTCTCCAGTCTTTGGTTCAAGAGCAACAATCCCCCCGCGTTTGTTGACCATTAATTGCTCTCCATATTTTTGTATTTCAGCATCAATGGTTAGGGTAATATCTTTACCAGGTACCGCTACAGTGTCGAAGCGGCCTTCTTTGTAGGAACCAATTTCACGATTGTATTTGTCTTTTTGTATGTAAGTAACTCCTTTGATACCTCTAAGGATTTCTTCGTAGCTTTCTTCTACACCTTGTTTTCCAATTAAATCACCACTTTTGTAGTATGGATTTTTTTTGATGATATTGTCATTTACTTGGGTGATAAAACCAAAAATATTGGCTCCATAATCTGCTTCATAATCTCTTAAAGATCTTTTTTGAAAATAAAAGCCTTCATAATTTCTTATCTTCTCTTGAAAAGCAGCAAATTCGGTTTTATTTAATTGTGATAAAAAAACAGAAGGAAGTCTTGGGCTATACACCTTTGCTTTTTCTATATTTTTAATAAAATCCTCTTTCTGAATGTTCAGAAGTTGGCATAACTCTAAGGTGTCTAAATTGTTAATCTCTCTTGGGATTACCATGATATCGTACGAGGCTTGATTGGCTACCAAGAGTTTGCCATTACGGTCATAGATATATCCGCGTTCTGGGTAATCGTATTTTATCTTTATCGCATTGCTTTCAGATTCAATTTTAAAAGAATCATCAATGATTTGAAGAAAAAAAATTCGAATTACAAGCAGAGCGGCTGCAATAATAATTAAAGCAGGCAACAAGACTTTTCTCATCGTTTATTTGGCTTAATAAGATATATGATGGTAATACACAATAGTAAAGTAAAGGCAGCACTTAATAATGTCCTCAATAATACATCTAAAATGAAGCTGAATTCGAATGCTTCTAATGTAAAGAGAATTATATGATGCAATAAAGTAGCTATCAGTAAAAATGAAAAACGTTCTGGAGTTAAGACATCGTTCAGTTTTACGGTTTGGTATTCATAGCTAAGTCCAAAAGAGAATTTAAAGATGTACGGTCTGAAGTAAGCCAAAATTAAGCAGGCCGTAGCATGTACACCACCAGAGTTAGTGAACATATCCATAATTAAACCGAGTATAAAACTTGAAGCGAGTAAAACTGTTTTGTTCCCATTTACAGGATAAAGAATAATGAAAAGAATGTATGGAAAAGGACTGATATAGCCATAGAAATTCATATTGTTGAAAACAATAATTTGCATAGCCAACAATAGTATAAAACGGAAAAAATTTACAATTAATGTACTATTCATCCTTCTTTCTTTGGTTTTCTAATTTTGTAATTTCTTCTTTTCCTTTGCTTTTGAGAATATATACATGGCCTAAATTGGTCATGTCGTTAAATAGCTTAACGTTTAGCGTGTAGTAATTAGTTTGTGTGTCAATATAAATTTTGTCAATGGTGCCAATGTTTATGTTTTCAGGAAAAATTATTGATTGTCCTCCTGTTACAACAGTATCACCCTTGTGAATAGCAGCCAATCTGGGAAGGTCAATTAATTGTGCATAGCCAGTACTTTTTCCATCCCATACTAATGAACCAAAATGATTGGATTTTTTGATTTTGGCATTAATTCTAGATTTTTTATTCAAAATACTTGCTACTGTCGAGTAGTTTTCTGAAGTGTCGTCTGTAATTCCAACTATTCCAAGGCTGTTAATAACGGCCATATCAGGTTTAATACCCTGCTTGGCACCTGCATCAAGTGTAAGATAGTTTTCGTAGACATTATAAGAGTTCTTAATTACTTTAGCTACTACAATGTCTGAAGGTTTCACGCCTTTAATACTGTCAAGTTTAGTCATAAAAGAAGAATCTTTAACTTGAAAGAGTAGGCTTCTTAGCATTGCATTTTCTAAAGCTAAGTTTTCGTTTTCTTGTCTTAAATTCAAGTATTCTTTGGTTTCATTTATTTCTTTGTAAATGCTACCGCTTACCACATTGGCAGAACTGATAATTTTGCTTCTGTGAAAGGAATGAAACTGAATAGTAAGTGTTAACGATATACCCAAAAGCAGCAAAAACAGTATTCTATAACTGTTTCTAGAAATAAAATTAAATATTTGCTGCATTTTGTAAGGGTATAATTAAGTGGTTATTAGCGAATGGTTTTTATGGGTAACTTTAGAAAACGCTTACTTAATCAAGATGCTTTTAAATTTAGTAATGTTTTTTAAAGCCATTCCAGTTCCACGTACAACTGCTCTCAATGGATCTTCAGCAATATATACGGGTAAGTCTGTTTTTTGAGAAATACGTTTGTCTAGTCCTCTTAGCATAGAGCCTCCGCCAGCTAGATAAATACCAGTATTGTAAATATCGGCAGCTAACTCTGGAGGGGTTTGCGACAAAGTCTCCATTACCGCATCTTCAATTCTCTGAATGGATTTGTCTAATGCTTTCGCAATTTCTCGGTATGAAACCTCTACTTGTTTTGGTTTTCCAGTCAATAAATCACGTCCTTGAACTGACATATCTTCTGGAGGGCTATCTAGATCTTCAATAGCGGCACCAATTTGGATTTTTATCTTCTCTGCTGTGCTTTCTCCAACAAAAAGGTTATGTTGTGTACGCATGTAATAAACGATGTCATTTGTAAATACATCTCCTGCAATCTTTACAGATTTATCACAAACAATACCACCTAAAGCAATTACTGCAATTTCAGTTGTACCTCCTCCGATATCCACAATCATGTTCCCTTTTGGTTGCATAATATCGATACCAATACCAATTGCAGCTGCCATTGGTTCATGAATCAGGTATACTTCTTTTCCGTTTACTCGCTCACAAGATTCTTTAACCGCACGCATTTCAACTTCTGTAATTCCTGACGGAATACAAACTACCATACGAAGGGCAGGAGTAAACATTTTTTTATTTAATGCAGGGATGCTTTTGATGAACATGCTGATCATTTTTTCTGAGGCATCAAAATCTGCAATTACACCATCTTTCAATGGCCTAATTGTTTTAATGTTTTCATGCGTTTTCCCTTGCATCATGTTGGCTTCTTTACCAACGGCAATGATTTTGCCTGATATTCTGTCTCTTGCCACAATAGAAGGACTGTCAATAACTACCTTATCATTGTGAATGATTAAAGTGTTTGCGGTACCAAGGTCTATCGCGATATCCTCAGTCATGAAATCAAAAAATCCCATACGTTTTTATGTATTGTAAAAATTATTTAACAAAGTTAAACAAATTAATGTTTAAAATGACGAGTTCCTGTAAATACCATTGCCAAATTGTTTTCGTTGCAATAATTGATACTTAGCTCATCTTTAATAGATCCTCCTGGTTGAATTACAGCTGTAATTCCTGCTTTTTTAGCCAACTCTACGCAGTCTGGAAAAGGGAAGAATGCATCACTTGCCATAGACGCTCCTTCTAAACTAAATCCAAATGCTTTTGCTTTTTCTACAGCTTGCATTAATGCATCAACTCTAGAGGTTTGGCCTGTTCCTGAAGCAATAAGTGTGCCGTTTTTTGCAAAAACGATGGTGTTTGACTTAGTGTTTTTACAAACTTTTGATGCAAAAATTAAATCTTTAATTTCTTGCTCGGTTGGAGCAGTAAGTGTTACAGTCTTTAAATCTTCTGCTTTATCGGTAATATTGTTTCTGTCTTGAATTAATAGTCCGTTCAAACAAGTGCGTACTTGTCTTTCTGGTAAAGCTACTTCATTTTGAATTAAAATAATTCTGTTTTTCTTTTCTTGTAAAATAGTCAATGCTTCTTCGTCATAAGCTGGTGCTATAACAACTTCGCAGAATAGTTTGTTGATTTCTGTAGCCGTGGCGATATCTATTTTGGCATTTGCAATTAAAACGCCACCAAAAGCAGACGTTGGATCGCAGGCCAAAGCAGCATTGTATGCTTCGCTTATTGTGTTTCTAGTTGCTAAGCCGCAAGCATTATTATGTTTTAAAATGGCAAATGTAGGTCCGTCGTTTTTGAATTCGTTAATCAAGTTTACAGCAGCATCTACATCAAGTAAGTTGTTGTATGATAATTCTTTTCCATGAACTTTGTTGAACATCGCTTCAAAATCACCAAAGAAGAATCCTTTTTGATGAGGGTTTTCTCCATAACGAAGAACTTGACCGTTCTGAATACTTTCTTTGTATATAGTTTCGTCAGTATTAAAATATTTGAAAATCGCGCCATCATAATGAGAAGATACGTGAAATGCTTTTGTTGCCAAAAGTTTTCTGTCTTCTAATGTAGTACTTCCGTTTTGATTGGTGATCATGTCTAAAAATAAACCATATTGGTCCATTGATGAAACAATTACGGTGTCTTTGAAATTTTTGGCACCAGCACGAATCAACGAAATACCTCCGATATCAATTTTTTCAATAATATCCGCTTCGCTTGCGCCAGAAGCAACCGTTTTTTCAAAAGGATACAAATCAACAATTACTAAATCTATTTGAGGAATTTCATATTCCTTCATTTGTTGCACATCACTTTCGTTGTCTTGACGATTTAAGATGCCACCAAATACTTTTGGGTGCAAAGTTTTTACTCTTCCTCCTAAAATTGAAGGATAAGAAGTTACGTCTTCTACAGGAATTACAGGAATACCTAAGTTCTTGATGAATTCTTCAGTTCCTCCAGTAGAATAAAAAACAACATTTTGTTCGTGTAGTTTTCTAACAATTGGCTCCAATCCGTCTTTGGAAAACACTGAAATTAAGGCCGATTGTATTTTTTTAGTAGTGCTCATGTGTAGTAGTTTTTTTGAAAGTGCAAAAATAGTTAATTTTTATAAATAAATTCACAGGAATTGCTGTAACATTTTTATTTAAATTCGTACTTATGGATGTATTATATTTATTAGGTTTTTGTATAAAATTTAATGAATTTTACCTAACACAATTTTTAAGTCTATGCTAGTTTATCTTCGGTTGTTGAAAGAGAGTTTTAGCTTTGCAATGAATGCTTTGTTGGCTAATAAATTAAGGACTTTACTTTCCTTATTAGGTGTTACCATTGGTATTTTTTCGATAATTGCAGTTTTGGCTGCGGTCGATTCTTTGGACAGAAAAATATCAAAAGATTTAAGTAGTTTAGATAAAAACACCATCTACTTAATGAAGTTTTCTTTTGGTCCTACAGAAATTCCGCAATGGAAAAGAGAGCAATTTCCCAACGTAAAGTATGATGAATACATTTATATGAAAGGGGTTATGACAAATACAGAGCAGATGGGCTATCAAATTTTTACCAAACGCGAATCCATAAAGCATGAATCAAAGACGGTTAGTGATGTAAACATTGTGCCAGTTTCTCATGAGTTTATTGATATTCAAGGGTTGGAATTTGAACGTGGGCGGTTTTACAATGAGTCTGAAGCTAACTCTGGTGCTGCTGTAATTGTTTTAGGAGATGAAGTCGCTTCGTCATTATTTGAAGGAAGTGACCCAATAGGTAAAACGGTGCGTTTGTATGGTAAACGTTTTACAGTAATTGGCGTGTTGAAGAAAAAAGGATCTGGTATTTTTGATGAAGACGATACTTCGGCTTTTATTCCAGTGAATTTTGTTCGTCAATTATATGGAGATAATAATGACGGATTGACTAATGTAATTATATTCAAACCAGAAAAAGGAGTAGATATGGATGCTTATAAGGGTGAAATCACCCAAAAACTCAGAGCTTTTCGAGGTTTGAAAGCAGGGGAGATTGATAATTTTTTTATTAATGTATTTTCTGGATTTACTGATTTTATAGATGGAATTATTGGGCAAATGAATGTTGTGGGTTGGATAATTAGTGGTTTTTCTTTGTTAGTGGGAGGTTTTGGTATTGCTAATATTATGTTTGTTTCTGTAAAAGAAAGAACCAATTTAATTGGAATTCAAAAATCTTTGGGAGCTAAAAATCGATTTATTCTATTTCAATTTTTATTCGAGGCTATCATTCTTTCTTTAATTGGTGGGCTAATTGGATTGTTCTTTGTTTGGATAATTGCAATGGTATTGACCAAGGCATTAGACTTTGAGTTTGTTTTAGGGTTTGGTAATATTCTTTTAGGTACAAGTTTAGCGGCTTTCATTGGTTTGCTTTCGGGTATTTTACCGGCGATATCGGCGGCGAATCTAGATCCTGTGGAAGCTATTCGAACTGGGATGTAGTTTTCCGTTGAGAAGCATGAGATGTTTTTCCTGAGTTATTAGTATAAAAAAATCCCAAGAATTTCTTGGGATTTTGTATTTAAAAGTAAAAAGACTTATCGAATATCGTTGTTTTGAATCAAATCGATGTAAAGGTTGATTTTGTCTTTCAATTCTTTTCTTGGTGTAATGAAATCTAAGAAACCATGTTCTAAAAGGAACTCTGCGGTTTGGAAACCTTCTGGTAAATCTTTTCCTGTGGTATCTCTTACTACACGAGGTCCAGCAAATCCGATTAGTGCTCCTGGCTCAGAGATGTTAATGTCTCCTAGCATGGCATAGGAAGCAGTAGTTCCTCCAGTAGTTGGGTCTGTGCACAAAGAGATGTATGGTAACTTAGCTTCTGCTAACTGTGCTAATTTTACCGAAGTTTTGGCTAATTGCATTAACGAATAAGCGGCTTCCATCATACGAGCACCTCCTGATTTAGAAATCATCACAAAAGGTAATTTGTTTTGGATGGCATAATCAATTCCTCTAGCAATTTTTTCCCCTACTACGGCTCCCATGGATCCACCGATAAAGGCGAAATCCATACAGCAAATTACTAATTCTTTTCCTTTCGATTTTCCTACTCCAGTTCTAACAGCGTCTTTGAGTTGCGTTTTTTCCATCACCTCTTTTAAACGGTCTGAATATTTTTTGGAGTCTACGAAATGTAAAGTGTCTTTTGAGGTCATGTTTTTATCTAACTCAACGAATTCGTTGTTGTCAAATAAAATTTCAAAATAGGTAGCACTACCAATTCGAACATGAAAATCATCTTCTGGACTCACAAATAAGTTGCGAGCTAATTCATCGGCATCAATAATTTTTCCTGTAGGTGATTTGTACCAAAGTCCTTTTGGAATGTCCATTTTGTCTTCGGTAGCAGTAGTAATTCCTTTTTCTTTTCTTTTAAACCAAGCCATTTATATAGTATTCAGTGTTCAGTAATCAAGTGTTCTCTTAATAATCAATCAAGTGTTCAATTATCAGTTTTGATAACTGAACACTTGAAATTGAAAGAGAATCACTTTTTATAGTGTATTTACATTGTTTAGGTCAGCAAATGCTTGTTCTAATCTAGCATTAAAAGTTACTTCGCTCTCTCTTAACCATTTTCTTGGGTCATAGTATTTTTTGTTTGGAGCATCAGCACCTTCTGGGTTACCAATTTGAGTTTTTAAGTACTCTAAATTGTTAATCATGTAATCACGAATTCCTTCGGTGAAAGCAAACTGCAAGTCTGTATCAATGTTCATTTTAACTACACCATAACCAATAGCTTCTCTGATTTCTTCTAATGTAGAACCAGAACCACCGTGGAAAACAAAATCAACTGGGTTATGTCCTGTGTTGAATTTTTCTTGAACATAGTCTTGAGAGTTTTTCAAGATTTTTGGAGTTAATTTTACGTTTCCTGGTTTGTAAACACCATGAACATTTCCAAAAGAAGCAGCAATGGTAAAACGTGGGCTTACTTTTGATAATTCTTCGTAAGCATAAGATACTTCAGAAGGTTGAGTGTATAATTTTGAGCTATCAACATCAGAGTTGTCTACACCATCTTCTTCTCCACCTGTAATACCTAACTCAATCTCTAAAGTCATTCCCATTTTGCTCATACGTGCTAAATAACCTTTACAGATTTCGATGTTTTCTTCGATTGGTTCTTCAGATAAGTCAATCATGTGTGAAGAAAATAATGGTTTTCCTGTTGCTGCAAAGTGAGCTTCAGAAGCATCTAACAAACCATCAATCCAAGGCAATAATTTTTTTGCACAGTGGTCAGTATGTAAAATTACAGTTGCTCCATATGCTTCTGCTAAAGTGTGAATATGTTTTGCGCCAGCGATTCCTCCTGCGATTGCTGCTTTTTCACCAGCGTTTGAAAGTCCTTTTCCTGCATTGAATTGCGCTCCACCATTTGAGAATTGAATAATAACAGGGGCGTTTAATTTTGCAGCTGTTTCTAAAACTCCGTTGATAGTGTTTGATCCAGTTACGTTTACTGCTGGAAGCGCGAAACCTTTCTCTTTTGCATATCTAAATATCTCTTGTACTTGGTCTCCAGTAGCAACTCCTGGTTTTATGTTGTGTGCCATTTTACTTATTTTTTAAGTTATTTATTTTTTATATATCAGTTTGCAAAATTAATCATTTCTAACTTTAGAACGGGTAATTAATTCCAAAATTTAAGACCGATTTTGTGAAATTTAAATCTTTAAACCAACGATTTCCAATTGGGTAAGCTGGGTTGTAGGTTTTAAAGCCTAGATCAAATCGAACAACAAAGAAACTTAGGTCGTATCGTAAGCCAAATCCTGTTCCTAAGGCTATTTCTTTTAAATCTTTAAGTCCGTTAAATCTGGCGCTTTCAACTACTATTGCATCCGCAACATTCCATATGTTTCCAGCGTCGGCAAATAATGCCCCTTTTACGCTTCCAGCAATTTTAAATCGGTACTCAGCACTTAACGCTATCTTCATATTCGCTTCGTTGAAATCAAGAATTGAACCAGTGCTACCTGGACCTAAGCTATAGGGTTGCCAAGCTCTATTGTCATTGGTTCCTCCAGAAAAATAACTTCTTGAAAAGGGTACATAGTCGGCATTACCAAATGGGAGAGCTATACCAAAAAAGCTCCTAAAGGCAAGAATGTTTTCTTTGGAAAAATCCCAATGTTTGATGTAATCTAGTTCAAGCTTTAGATATTCTGTATATGGCAGGTTGAAAATTTCGTATTGACCAGAAGCGTTTTTTGTTAAGTTGCTAGCTTTGGCAATCAAACTCAGCAATGTTCCTGCCGATTCTATTTTGGTTCTAAATTGATAAAATTCGTTGTCTTGGAGGTCCTTTTTGGTAGATTGAGTGAAAGTGTAACTCGTTCCTAAAATAAAGTCATTTTCGGTCAATCGTTGTCTTCTTTCTTCAATGCTCAATACTTCTTTAAATTCTTTATCGTTAAGTGTTATAGCTGTATTAAGACTTAAAACATCATTAATAAAACCGTCAGTTCCAGAGTTGATGATTAGATTTTTATCAGAGTTTATATAAGTAGGATTAGTGTTAAAGTCTTTTGCTATTTTATTTAAAGCGTTGTAGGAGGAACCATAAACATTGAAATAATTGTCGGGGTTTAAGTTTCTTACAAATTGTACATTTAATAAATCAACACGAGCAGTATTGTTGCGAATAGGATTCCAGTTGTATGTAATTAATGCTGTGAAATTTTCTTTGTCTAAACCAATATTTCTTTGTTTGTTGAATCCCGATGAAATTTGTGTATAAGGAATCATTCGCTTTGGGATAATTTTGTCAGTATTTATTGGAGATAATATTCTTGGAAAATTTAATTTTAAATTGATTCCGTATTCGGTTACATTGAAGAAAGCATCATTAGGGTTTGCAAAATCCTTAGAAGATCCTATGTTGCCTCTAAAACCAATTTCTAAGGTTTCGGCTCTATTGAATACATTCCTGATGGTTTCGGTGATACTAGCTCCAATTCCAAAATCTTGAATGTTGGAATGGGTTAAGTCTAAAGTGGTACCAAAGCTAAATTTTTTCCTTGGAGAAAGATATATTTTTGCAATGAGTGATTGTGCCGTACTATCTCTTTTGTCTACTTCGTATTGAATACTTGGATAGCCAAAAATTTTTAAATTGTTTAAAGAACGATTAGATAGTACTGTTTTGTAGTCGCCAAAATAAGAGCCTTTTGTTAGGAAAACGGCATCAGTAATAGCTGATGGTTTGTATTTTAGTTTTCCATGACTGTACAAAAGAAAACCGTTATATTCTGTACTGTCGGTTACTGTTTCGGGAGGGTTCTTTGCAGAAAAGTCGGTATAAATTTTTACATCGCTTATTTTGAAAAGTTTGAATGGGACTGTATAAGTCGAGTCCTCTTTTTGATAGGAGTAATTTTTGATGATCATTTTTACATTGGCTTTGTTTTTTTTGCCAATTGTATCTATGTCAAAAGTTACATTGTTGGGTTGAAATTGATAAGCGCCGTTGTTTCTGAAGAAAGTAGTGATTCTGTTTTTTTCTTCTTCAAAATCACTGGTTTTGTATTGATTTCCAGAAAGAATAAAACTACCTTCCTTGCTTGTATTGTACAGCGAGTCTAGGGATGGAGATGTAATCAAATGGCTGACAGTGTCTAAAATAAAAGGATTTGATAAAGCAATATTATATTTAACTTTTGCTTTTTTAAATCCTACGGTATCAATAGAATAGGAGGCTTTTGCATTGAAATATCCGTTGTTGAAATAATAATTATTTAATCGATTCACTGTTTTTTGGGTCTTAATCGTATCAATAATTACAGGAGGTTCTCCGACTTTTTTTAGAAATTGATGAATGCCTTTGTAGTAAAATGACTCGCCCAGGCGATCTACTTGCTTAGCAGATAACCACTTGGCTTTTCTTTCATATTTACCTGGCTTATTTGTAAATTTAGCTTGATAGGTAGAGTCTGGATTTAAATTGGCAGCATTATAAAGTGCTAGCCTTAATCTAAATCCACCAATAGTTCCATTTGGATTTTGATACATTTGATCGAATGCCGTTTGATCCTTGATGGCTTTGTTATTTACTATTATTTGGTTTTTTGTTAGTAAAAATTTGCCTTCAGGAACCCGTTTTACAGCATTACATGCCGAAATAATTATTGCAATTAGAAGAAATGCAACTACTTTTGTGGAATTCTTTTTCAAGTGATTTTAATAAATTTAATTCAAAAGTACATTTTTTTATGGTTAGTAAAAACCAAATAAAACTTATATCGAGTTTACATCAAAAAAAATACCGGATAGCTCATCAATTGTTTATAGCCGAAGGTGTAAAAGGGATTCATGAGTTATTGAGTTCTAATTTTGAATTGGAGCATTTATATGCTACTGTTGATGATTTTAGATCTGTTGATTCAACGAAAAAAACGTTGGTTTCTGATGCCGATTTAAAAAAAATCAGTGCTTTATCTACGCCTAATACTTGCTTGGCGGTTTTTAAAATGCCCAAAGAAAGCAATGTTTCAAATGAAGGACTGATTGTAGCTTTGGATACGATTCGAGATCCAGGAAATATGGGTACAATATTGAGATTATGCGATTGGTTTGGGATTAAGCAAGTGATTTGTTCAAAAGAAACAGTCGATTTATATAATCCAAAAGTGATTCAAGCCACAATGGGTTCAATCACAAGAGTTAAAGTTAATTATTTGGATCTAAAAGAGTATTTAAATAAAACAACACGGCCTGTTTTTGGTACTTTCATGGAGGGTGATGTTTTGTATGAGGCGGAGCTACCCTCTGAAGGGATTGTTGTTTTAGGAAACGAAGCAAATGGTATTTCTTCTGAAATAGAAACTTTGGTTACCCAAAAAATTACAATTCCTCGTTTTGGTGACCTGCAACAAACCGAGAGTTTAAATGTAGCCACTGCTACCGCAATTGTTTTAAGTGAATTTAAGCGTAGGGTTCATTAATGAAAAGTAAAGTTGATGAAGATAGCTCTACTTTTTATGGATTCGATATTGCTAGTCCATGGGCTATTAGGGTCTTTGTCTCTAATTAATTCATCGTTAATTCCAAAAACTCCGCGAATGGATGGTGAAAAGATAAAATATTCAGAAAAAATATCAATCCCAAAGCCTAATTCGTAGTTAGGTGTCCATGATTTCATTCTGAATCTTCCTTCGGCATTATCGTCCAAGGATTTGGCATTACTTGATAAATTTAGTGTAAGCGAACCACCTCCTACTAGATAAGGTCTTACATTTCCTGTTCGTAGTGCTGAAAATTTAACCAACAAAGGAAAATGAATGTAAGTACTGTTTACCTCTCTTAAACGGTCACTTGCAGTAGGTGTGGCTGGAAAATAGCTACTTGGGTAATACAAATCCCTTTTGGTATAATACAAGCCAGGTTCAAACCTCAAGTTAATGTATTCTTGTAGTCTTAAATCAGCTACAAGTCCTACATTAAAACCAGTAGTCCTTTTTACTAATACATCAGGAATATTGTTTTTGTAATCGATTTTGAAATCATAACCATTAAAACCCATGTAAAATCCAAAATACAATTTTTGTTTTTGGAAGTTTTCTAAGTTGATAATTGGATCTTTGCTGAAAAGGTGTTTATTCCATTGCGCATTGGCAAACGTTAGACTGAATAGAAAAAGGATTATGGTTAGTTTTTTCATAGGAAACAAAAACAGTTTCTAATTATTTTTTGGATGCATAATAAATGGAAGCCACCCCAAAAGTTTGAGGCATATCTTTCACGTTTATAAACCCAATTTTTCTCAAAATATTGTTCAATCGTTCACCGTAAGGAAAAACTGCGGATGATTCAGACAAATAACCATAAGCGGTATTGTCTTTTGAAAATAATTTTCCAATCAATGGGAGTATATTTTTACTATAAAAGTGATATCCTTGTTTGTAAGGTGTTTTTTCTGGTACCGAAGTTTCTAAAATGACGAAAGTACCGCCGGGCTTTAATACTCTTAAAATTTCGGACAACCCTTTTTCAAGATTTTCAAAGTTTCTAACACCAAAGGCTACAGTAATGGCGTCAAAGTAATTATCTTCAAAAGGCATGTTCTCTGAGTCTCCTAACATCATCTCGATACGATTAGAAAGTTGCTTAGTTGCTATTTTTTCAACTCCCACGGCTAACATTCCAGCTGAAATATCTAAACCTATGATTTTTTTAGCTTGTGTTTGTGCCATCAAAATAGCCAGATCTCCTGTACCAGTAGCTATGTCAAGTATGGTTTCTGGATTCGATTTGGCAACTAAATCCAAAACTTTTTTGCGCCATTTAATATCAATGCCAAAAGATATGACACGATTTAAATTATCGTAATTACCTGAAATTGTGTTAAACATGCTAGCTACCTGTTCTTTTTTGCTTAATGGCGAATCTTTATAAGGGGTGACTTTTTCTGACATCGTTTTTTAGTTTGCACAAATATACTATAAACTCTATTAACACAGCACTTGATTTGATTTTGAACGTGCTTTTTTGCAATTGTGATTTTCGTTATGGTTAGTTGTTGTTTTTAACAAAAAAAATGAAATATCACTAAAAGTGGGTATTGTGCAATATCAAAATATTATTCAAATTTGCCATGTAAAAGAAAAATAAATGGTTAGTATTAATTTAATGACTCAAATCAAATGGTTTATTATTGCGCTGATAGTCGCGTTTGTTCTTGTTAGCAGTTTTGAAAATATCACTCTTTCCGGTGGTACTTTTTTTGAAGCGCAAAATACGTTCTTAGGATTAAATTTGTTTTTGGAAATTTTAATTTTTTTGGTCTTTAGTATCTTTGTGGTATTTGGTATTAAAGGCTACTTTGAGTTTTACTCAAAAAAGATATCAAACATTATTATTTCAGTTTCTGGATCAATATTGTTTCTTGGTATTTTAATATTGTTGTCTCAAATACTGTTACAAGAGTAAGTCATTAACGAATCATATCTTTTACAAAAAGAAAACATCCTGAAAAGGATGTTTTTTTGTTTGGAGTATCTCTAATCAATTTTTAAATACGTTTCAAAACTATAATCATAAAGATGTTTCTCATCTTTAAAATGCTTTAGCGACTCTGATAATCGCCATTTCTTAGGGTCAATTTCTGGGAAAAAAGTATCAGCTTCAAAATTGTGATGTACTCTCGTTATGTCTAGTTTATCCGCAAATGCTATGGCCAACTTGTATATTTCTCCTCCGCCTATCACAAAAATAGTTTCTGTTTTGGGACAGGCTTCAATTGCTTTTTCTATCGAATCTACGACAATACAGCCTTCAGGCTGGTAATTTTTCTGCCTAGTAATAATGACATGTGTTCTATTTGGTAATGGTTTCGGGAAGCTTTCAAAAGTTTTGCGTCCCATGATAATGTGGTGCCCTGACGTTATAGCTTTGAATCGTTTAAAATCATTAGGAAGATGCCAAATTAAATCGTTGTTTTTGCCCAAGGCAAGATTATCAGCCACAGCGGCAATAAGTGTAATCATAGGTTTTTATTTGTTTTCTTTTTCGATTTGACGTTCGAGTTGACTTATCTTTTTTTGTTGTAAAGCAACCAGTCTGTCGATTTGATCTCTTTCCCAGTTTTTGTCCATAAATCGATCTGTTATAAACACTTTTATGAAGTGAAGAACGAATAGAAAAGCCCAAAAAGTAATGATCCAAATACACCAATTGTTTTCTTCTCCAACAGAAAAGAAACGATTAGCTATGAATAAAAAAAGACTAGTCAAAGCAAAAAGTACAAAGTGAAAGTACAATCTCTTTTTTTGCTTGATTCTACGTCTGGCATATTCGTATTGTTCGTGAATGGCTTGGTCCATGATTTTTTTTGTAGATAAAGATAAAATTTATTTTGCAAAACTGATAATCTATCTTATGTTTTACTTGTTTTAAAGATTTTCAAATTCTTAATTTGAATTTTTATTTGCCTTTAAATTATTGTTTTATTTATTTTTTAACATTCATTTGTGTTAAGTTGTAAAAATGAATGTAGAGTATTTGTAGTTGTTTTTAAAATAATTAACTTGTTTTAAAATTTTAAAAATCATTGAGTTATGGCTATTAAGAAACAATTCGTCAAAACAAAACCAGTGTGCAAAGTTACTTTTTCTATTTTAGCAAAAGAAGCTGCTTCTGCGGCAGTAGTGGGTGATTTTAATAACTGGAGTATTGCAGAAGGAACAATGTCAAAATTAAAAAATGGTACTTTTAAAGGTGTTTTTGATTTGCCTAAAGATTCTTCCTATGAATTCAAGTATTTGATTGATGGTAATTATATAAATGATCCTGAAGCTGATGGATTTAAATGGAATGATTACGCAGGTGCCGAAAATTCTGTTTTAGCATTATAGATAAAAAAACCGCTATAAAAGCGGTTTTTTTATTATACAGCAACGCTTCCTTTTATAGTTGGATGCGGGTCGTAATCTTCTAGGGTGAAATCTTCATAAGTAAAATCGAAGATGTTTTTGACATTGGGGTTTAACTTCATTTTTGGCAAAGGTCTTGGTTCTCTTGAGAGTTGCAATTCAATTTGTTCAAAATGATTATTGTATATATGTGCATCACCAAATGTATGAATGAATTCGCCTGGAGCTAAATCACAAACTTGTGCTATCATAAGTGTTAGTAATGCGTATGATGCAATGTTGAAAGGTACTCCTAAGAAAATATCAGCACTTCGTTGGTACAATTGACAGGATAGTTTACCATCAGCTACATAAAATTGAAAAAAAGCATGACATGGAGGTAATGCAGCTTTGTTGTTGGCTACATTTTCTTCAAAGGATTTCTTAGTATCTGGTAATACCGATGGATTCCATGCCGAAACTAAAAGTCTTCGGCTATTAGGATTGGTTTTTAGTTCCGTAATTAAGTCAGAAATTTGATCAATTTCTTCACTGTTCCAATTACGCCATTGATGGCCATAAACGGGGCCCAAATCTCCATTGCTATCCGCCCATGCATCCCATATTTTTACTCCGTGTTCTTGTAGGTAAGCAATGTTCGTTTCTCCTTTTAAAAACCACAATAACTCATGTATGATTGATTTTAAATGTAGCTTTTTTGTGGTTACCATTGGGAATCCTTCGGCTAAATCAAAACGCATTTGGTACCCAAAAACACTTTTGGTACCCGTTCCTGTACGATCCCCTTTTTGTATCCCGTTTTCTAAAACGTGCTTAACTAAGTCATGGTATTGTTTCATAGTATGGACCGCTTGTTTTATTGATTTTTATAAATTTTTCCGTCTTTCATTACAAAAGAAACGTCTTCTAATGTTTTAATATTTTTTAGAGGATTATCATTTACAGCGATAATGTCTGCCCAAAAAGATTCTTTTAGTTGTCCAGCTTCTTTGTCAATTCCAAGTAATTGAGCATTGGTTATAGTTGCTGCTTGAATAGCTTCTATTTCAGGCATTCCTGCTTCTACCATGTATCCAAATTCTTTGCCATTTATACCATGTGGAAATACACCAGCATCTGTTCCAAAGGCAATTTTTACTCCCTTTTTGTAGGCTTTGGCAAAAGTTGCTTTAATTTGCGGCCCCACTTCACGAGCTTTGGGTACTACAATTTCAGGATAGAATCCAACTACTTCTGCATTTTTTTCTACTTCTTTTGCTGCGGTTAGTGTTGGAACTAGGTATGTGTCGTGCTTTTTCATAAGCTCCATAGTTTCTTCACTCATGAAAGTGCCATGTTCAATGGTTTTAATTCCGCCAAGTATGGCTCTTTGCATTCCCTCATCACCATGAGCATGTGCAGCGGTTAGCATGTTGTAATCTTTGGCCGTTGCAGTAATTGCTTTTATTTCTTCAATAGAAAATTGTGGATTTTTTCCGCTTTTAGCTACACTT
Source organism: Flavobacterium sp. UM26 (assembly GCF_057922445.1). Classification (NCBI taxonomy): domain Bacteria; kingdom Pseudomonadati; phylum Bacteroidota; class Flavobacteriia; order Flavobacteriales; family Flavobacteriaceae; genus Flavobacterium; species Flavobacterium myriophylli. Next base: position 185,387 of record NZ_JBVHCY010000004.1, read on the forward strand.
AATACGCCACCAGTTGCAGTAATTTTAATTACATCTGCCCCTTCTTTGTAACGTTCCCTAACAGCTTTAACAGCATCTTCTGGCGAATTGATTACCCCTTCATGTGGTCCAGGATCGCCTACTAATTTTCTATTACTTCCGTTTGTTGGGTCGGCATGACCTCCTGTTGTAGCAATGGCTTTTCCTGCGGTATAAATTCTAGGACCTTTGATTAATCCTTTGCTAATTGCATTTCGTAAAGAAACATTTACTCCAGTTCCACCTAAATCTCTAACAGTAGTAAAACCAGCTAGTAAAGTGATTTCGGCACAATTTACGGCTTGAAAAGCAACATCGGCTTCATTGTCAATATATTTTGAAACGTAGCTTTTAGAATTTAGTTCACCTTCAATATGTACATGAAGATCGATTAGTCCTGGTAAAATGAATTTGTTTTTTAAGTCTACTTCAATATCGTTTGGATTGGCTTTTGCGACAAAACCTTCTTGTATTTTTACGATTTTGTTTTTGGCAACTACTATCGTTTTACTGGAAAGCATTTTGCCAGATTTGGTATCTAGTATGTTACCACAATGTAAATAATAGTCTTGTGCCAAAGTAACTTGAGCTATAAGAAATGCAAGGCTAAAAAAGAGTTGTTTTAACTTCATAAGTATAAAATAAATGGATGCGATTGCTCTAGCTCCGTTTTGTATTTAGATTAAAGACTTTGCTTAGCGTTTGGATATTTCGTCTCTTATTTTGGCTGCTTTTTCATAGTCTTCATTGGCTACAGCTTGTTCCAACATTTCATTGAGTTCCTGTAGGCTATGATTGGCGTAGGTTGGACCTGATTGGTTGGTTTCTTCACCATGACCAAATGTTTGTGGATTAGACAAAATACTGTCTAATTCTTCTGCGCCTGGATCGGTAGGGTTTGGGTTGGATTTTAAGTAGATTCCAGCTTTATCCAAAATATTTTTATAAGTAAATATAGGGGCATTAAATCGAAGTGCCAACGCGATTGCATCTGAGGTTCTAGCATCAATAATTTCTTCGATTTTGTCTCTTTCGCAGATAATACTAGAATAAAATACGCCATCAACCAACTTGTGAATAATAACTTGCTTTACAACTATATCAAAACGTTCTGCAAAGTTTTTAAATAAATCATGTGTTAACGGACGAGGTGGCTTGATTTCTTTTTCTAAAGCAATAGCAATAGATTGAGCTTCAAAAGCTCCAATGACAATTGGTAGTTTTCGCTCGCCATCCACTTCATTCAAAATTAAAGCATAAGCTCCGTTTTGTGTTTGACTGTAGGATATCCCTTTTATGGTTAATTTTACTAAGCTCATGGATTTTTTATAGAAAAAACAACTATTGATTTTGCTAGTTATTCGGTTTTTTAAAGGTGCAATTTTAATCAAAAAAAGGCATAAAAAAAAGAGCTACCTAAAGCAAAGATACAATTATCTTGTTTTTAGGTAGCTTATAATTTAAAAAGATTGTATTTTATGAATGTTGTGCTTTAAAAGCTTTGAATTTTTCAATCAATTGGGGTACAATTTCGAAAGCGTCTCCAACAATTCCATAATCAGCAACTTTAAAGAAAGGTGCTTCTGGGTCGCTATTGATAACTACTTTTACTTTTGAAGAATTAATACCCGCAATATGTTGAATTGCTCCAGAGATACCTACCGCAATGTATAAATTAGTAGCAACTGGTTTTCCTGTTTGTCCTACGTGTTCTCCGTGAGGTCTCCATCCTAAGTCGGAAACTGGTTTTGAACATGCAGTTGCAGCGCCTAAAACTCCTGCTAATTCCTCGATCATTCCCCAGTTCTCTGGACCTTTCATTCCACGTCCAGCTGAAACTACAATATCAGCATCGGCAATAGAAATTTTTCCTGAACTTTTCTCAACAGCTGTTACTTTTACTCCAAAGTCGTTTGCATCGATGGTTGGATTAAAATCTTCTTCTGTTAATGAACTTGCATTTTCAAAAATACCGTAAGAGTTTTTAGCTATTCCTAATACTTTTACTTCAGTATTAATTTCGGTAGTATTGAAAGCTTTGTTTGAAAAAGCAGTTCTTTTTACTTGAAAAGGTGCTGTGCTCACTGGTAATCCCACAACGTTCGAAGCAAAACCTGCTTCTAAACCTACAGCTACTAATGAAGACAAATAGATGCTATCTGTAGTTGATGAAAGAATAACCACTTTTGAACCCTCTTTTTGAGCAGCTTGCTTGATTACATCCGCGTAAGCTTTTGCTGAAAAAGTTGCTAATTGGTCATTAGTCACTTTCAAAACTTTATCTACACCATATTTTGATAGTTCAGAAACATCGCCAGCGTTAATTGTTACCGCAGTTACTGTGGTGTTTAATGTCTCGGCTACTTTTTTCGCATAAGAAGCTAATTCTAATGCTACTTTTTTAAATTTTCCTTCTGCAGATTCTGCGTATATTAGTATTGACATGATTTTTTTGTTTAAAAGTTTAAAGTTTAAGATTTAAAGTTTTGTAACTGAAAAGTATAAACTAGAAACTAAATTATTATAGATTTTAAACGGAACACTAAAAACTGAGTACTGAATGCTAAATTACTTTGGCTTCGTTGTGTAACAAATTGATTAGTTCATCCAAGTTATCAGCGTTTACTAATTTTACTGCCGATTTTGGAGCAGGTTTGTCAAATTTAACCGCTTTGGTAGTTGCATTTGCATCAACGGGTTCAAGAATGGTAAGCGCTTTAGTTCTTGCCGTCATGATGCCTCTCATGTTTGGAATGCGTAAATCTTTCTCTTCTACTATTCCTTTTTGACCACCAATGATTAGGGGTAAAGTAGTAGCTACCGTTTCTTTACCTCCGTCGATTTCTCTTGAAGCAGTAACTGCATTTCCATCTACGGTTATGCTCACGCAAGAATTCAAAAAGTTGTACCCTAAGATTCCAGCAATCATTCCAGGAACCATTCCTCCGTTGTAATCTAAAGATTCTTTTCCGGCGATTACTAAATCGTATCCGCCATTTTTAATTACTTCTGCCAATTGTTTGGCTACGAAGAAACCATCTGTTGGATTGGCATTTACACGAATTGCTTCGTTGGCTCCAATAGCTAATGCTTTTCTTAAAGTAGGTTCTGTGTCTGGTCCACCAACATTTACAACAGTTACCGTTGCGCCTTGTTGTTCTTGAAACCAGATGGCTCGAGTTAATCCGAATTCGTCATTTGGGTTGATAACGTACTGAACGCCATTGGTGTCGAATTCTGAATCACCGTTAACGAAATTGATTTTTGAAGTAGTATCAGGAACGTGACTGATGCAAACTAATATTTTCATAAGACTTATTTTTTTTGATAAAGCTTGACAAATTTAAAATAATAATTGGAATATTTACTATGCACGCATAATATTTTTTCAAAACTATTACGATTTCGCTGAAGGGTCTGTATTCGCTGGTTAAACTTATAACTAAACAGTCGCACAGACTATATTATTATTATTTCCCTGTGAACTGACCAAAACTTATCTCTTGAGCTTTATTTCTAGGCTCCTCGATCGTAAAAGAGTCTTTTACGTAGGAAAGCTTTTCAAATGTTAAAGTAGAAGTGTCGTCAATCTCAATCTCAATAATAAAGCCTGGTAATCCATGATAATGCATTGGTCCATCATTTATGGGGATAGCTTCACAATACCATGCTATAATATTTTGATTGCTTCCAAAAGCTGTATTTATTGTAGTTGCTTTTTTACAACTAAAACCATTTATAATTTTACTTTCATCTATTAAATTCCAGTTTTGGTTAGGTAGTTTATCTTCTACAGATACATCTTTATTATCTTTTGTATATAGGACTTTATAATTGTTTATGGTAAAGTCTTTATAGTAGATAATAGCTGAAGGTCGGATAACTTTTCGTGTTGTGGCATAAGTTTGTCCAAATTTTTCATTATATACAATATCTGTTGAGGTTCCTTCTTCAGATGTGAGTTTTGCAATTGATTTATTGTTACTATATTGATAACTAAAACTCATTGGTTTGGAGCCTTTCTGGGAAAGAGTTGTTTCTTTTCCTACTCCTTTAAGAAATTGTTGTGTAAATGTACCCTGTAAAGTTTGCGCATCATACTTTGCGATAATTAAGAAAAAAAATGATAAAAAAAATGTCTTTCTCATGTGGTTAATTTGTAGTTAAACTCAAACATAAGAAAATTAGGATTGATTGCAGGTTCTTGGTTTGTTTTTTAACAAAAATTTCTTTATTTGTTTTTAAATATTCTTTTTTTTTAAATGAGCTTTTCAGTGAAAATTCTCTTTTGTACGCTGAGTCCTAGCCCAGATAGGAGCGACATCCTCTAGTGGAGGGGTTCGCCACTAGAGATATAGCGGATAGCTGGAAATAGCTCCTAATAATTTTAAACCTATTTTATGCTTTAAAGTAGTTTAAAATATTTATTTTTGCTGTTCGAAAAAACACACATAGATATTATAATATGAGAACGATACAATTTAGAGAGGCGATTTGCGAAGCGATGAGTGAAGAAATGCGTCGCGATGAGTCCATATACTTAATGGGTGAAGAAGTTGCTGAATACAATGGTGCCTACAAAGCATCAAAAGGAATGTTGGCCGAATTTGGTGAAAAACGAGTAATTGATACACCTATTGCAGAGCTTGGTTTTACAGGTATTGCGGTAGGTTCAGCCATGAATGGATGCCGTCCGATTGTAGAGTACATGACCTTCAACTTTTGTATGGTTGGTATTGATCAAATTATTAATAATGCTGCCAAGATGCGTCAAATGTCTGGTGGTCAATTCAATATTCCAATTGTTTTTAGAGGACCAACAGCTTCTGCGGGACAACTAGGAGCAACGCACTCTCAAGCTATCGAGAATTGGTTTGCGAATACTCCAGGTCTAAAAGTTGTAGTACCTTCGAATGTATATGATGCCAAAGGATTGTTGAAATCAGCCATTCGTGATAACGACCCAGTTATTTTTATGGAATCAGAGCAAATGTATGGCGACAAAGGCGAAGTGCCAGATGGTGAATACACTATTCCGTTGGGAGTAGCCGATGTGGTGAGAGAGGGAACTGATGTAACAATTGTTTCTTTTGGAAAAATTATCAAAGAAGCTTTTAAAGCAGCAGATGAATTGGCTAAAGAAGGAATTTCTTGTGAAGTAATCGATTTGAGAACCGTTCGTCCAATGGATACAGAAGCGATTTTGAGATCGGTTAAGAAAACGAATCGTTTGGTAATTTTAGAAGAGGCTTGGCCTTTTGCTAGTGTATCTTCAGAGATTACATATTTGGTACAAGAGCAAGCTTTTGATTTCTTGGATGCACCAATTCAGAGAATCACAACTGCAGATACACCAGCACCTTATTCTCCTGTTCTATTGAAAGAATGGTTGCCTAATGCTGATGACGTTGTGAAAGCAGTTAAAAAAGTATTGTACAAAAAATAAGCGAAGTTAAAAATCATAAAATAGGTTTTTTTTAACATTCGTAGTGGCGGTTTAAGATTACTACTTGTCATCTAATTATTATATTTGGGGCTTCATCGATACGCATTCGATGAAGCCCCTTTTTTATTATGAAAAAATCAATTTTATATTTCTTTATATTTTTATTTGCATTCGTTGCTGTAGCAAATGCACAAACCAAGGTTAGCGGTATTGTGGTGGATAAAGCCAATCAACCCATTCCGTATGCTAATGTTGTTTTTAAAAACTCTAATGTTGGCATTGTAACCAATGAAGATGGTCGTTTTTACATTGAGTCTCCACAGACTTATACTGTTTTAGTAATTACCTCGGCTGGCTTTTCAGATAAGGAAGTGACCTTAGAAAAAGCAGTGAATTACAATTTCAAAATTGTATTGAAGGAAATGCAAGAATTGAATGAAGTGGTCGTTTTTACGGGAAAAACGTCAAAGAAAAACAATCCTGCTTTAGATATTCTGCGCAAAATTTGGGAACGCAAACGCAAAAATGGTTTGTATCAATTCAATCAATACCAAATGGAGAAGTATGAGAAGATTGAATTTGATATGAACACTATCGACAGCGCTTTTATGAAGAATAAAATTTTCAAAGGAATGGAATTCATCTTCAAGCAAGTCGATACTTCTAAAGTTACTGGAAAAACGTATTTGCCCATTTTTATCAACGAAGCGTTGTATGATGTGTATGGAGACAACACCATCAAGAAAGTCAAAGAAATCAATAAAGCCAATAAAACCTCTGGATTTAATGGAAATCAGCAAATCTTAGCTTTTGTCAAAGATTTGTATTCCGATTACAATATCTATGACAACCACTTGACTTTTTTCGACAAAAGTTTTACCAGCCCGCTTTCTAGAACAGGGATTGATGTCTATAATTATGTATTGCGTGATAGCGCATTTATCGACAACAAATGGTGTTTTAATATTGTTTTCTATCCAAGGCGTAAAAACGAATTGACTTTCAAAGGAGATTTTTGGGTAAACGACACCACTTTTGCCATCAAAAAAATCAATATGGCGGTTACCAAAAGCGCCAATATTAACTGGGTAAAAGACATTTATATCGAGCAAGAATTTGAGGTGATGAACGACTCTGTTTTTCTCTTGACTCGAGATTATTTGATGTCGGATTTTGCTTTGAACAAAAAAGAAAAATCAAAAGGAGTGTATGGCAAAAGAACCTCTTTTTATCGCAATCACGAGTTCAACAAGCCTAAACCCACCGCTTTTTACAAAGACGAAGTCAATTTCATAGACAACGAAGTTTATAATAAATCCGAAGAATATTGGGAAGAGAATCGTTTTGAAAAACTGTCCAAAGACGAAAAAGGCGTGTACAAAATGCTTGATACCTTACAAACCGTCAAAAAATTCAAGCAGTTGTATAGTTTGGTTTCTATCTTAGGAAGTGGTTATGTAGAGTTCAACAATTTTGATTTTGGTAATATTTTTTCAACTTTTGGTTATAACGAAGTAGAGGGCATTCGACTTCGATTGGGCGGAAGAACGTATTTTGGACCTAACGACCCTTGGCGTGTTCAAGCCTTTACAGCTTATGGTTTTCAAGATCAAAAATTCAAATATGGTGTTTCAGGCAAATGGATGGTCGATAAGAAAAACCGAATCATTATTTCTGGAGGAAATCGACGTGACATTGAGCAAATAGGCGCCAGTTTGACCACGACCAATGATGTCTTGGGACGAAGTTTTGCCTCATCGGCCTTGTTTACCACAGGCAGTAACGGAAAGCTCACGAATATCAACTTAACTAGTTTTTCATTCGAGATAGAACCTTTTAAGAACTGGACCTTTCAAACCGGAATTTCTCATCGAACATTGGTTTCGGCCTCGCCAACCTTTAGTCTAGATTATTATACCACTTTGCCCTCGGCTTCGAATCCTGCGGGTGTTACAAAAAGTGAGGTTAAACAATCCGAGGCAAATCTTCAAATTGAGTACACACCTAACCGAAAAACTATTGGTTTTGGAGTAGAACGAGATATTGTTGATAGCCCATACAGTCGTATTTTTGTCAATTTTAGCCACGGTTTCAAAGGTGTTTTAAACAGCGATTTTAGGTATGATAAAATTCAGCTGTATTACAAACAGCCTTTTATTATCGGCCCACTCGGAAGAACCAATTTAATTTTAGAGGCTGGGAAAACATTTGGCACGATACCTTTGGGGCTGATGAGTGTTATTCCCGGCAATCAAACGTATTTCAGTATCGAAAACACCTTTAATAATCTGAATTTCTACGAATTTATAAGCGACCAATATGTAACCTTACAATGGAATCACAATTTCCAAGGGCGTTTGTTTGCTCGTATCCCATTTATGCGAAAACTCAATTGGCGTGAGGTAGTGGGTATAAAAGGTGTTTACGGAACCATTTCAGATGCCAACCGAGCCATCAATGCCTCTGGTTTACCCTATGTCGCTCCAGAGAACATTTATTGGGAATACAGCGCCGGAATTGGAAACATTTTCAAAGTATTTAGAATAGATTTTGCATGGCGCGGTAATTATCGCGATGTGCCTGATGCGCAAAATTTTACGGTCAAAGGAACCTTTGGGTTTAATTTTTAGGAGCTCATCCAGCTGTACGCTATATCTCTAGTGTCGAACCCCGCCACTAGAGGATGCCGCTTCCATCTGGGCTAAAAAATCGATTATGCAAGAACCTTTTTCGTTATTAATTACCCAAGAACCCGTTTTCAAGACTATAGTCGAAAAGTACGGTTTGCCCACTATTCCTCAACGCCCTGAAGGTTTCGAGACACTCGTACTATTGATTCTAGAACAACAAGTTTCTATTGATTCAGCTAAAGCGACTTTTTTGCGAGTAAAAGAAATCGCAAAACCCTTTTCTCCAGAAACGGTTGTGCAACTTAGTGATGAGCAATTGAAGGCAGTGGGCGTTAGTCGTCAAAAAGTAACCTATATCAAAGCTTTGGCCGCTGCACTACTTTCAAAAGAATTGGTTTTAGAAGAATTGTCCACGCTTTCTGCCGAAGTGGTTCGCGAAAAATTAATCAAAATAAAAGGTATTGGTCATTGGACTATCGATATTTATTTGATGTTTTCGCTACAAGCCCAAGATTTGTTACCTCTTGGCGACATAGCCGTGGTAAATACCTTCAAAGAATTATTTGACATTCACGACAAAGAGATGATGGCGCAACGCGCGCAACTTTGGCAACCCTATCGTTCTTTTGCAACCTATTTATTGTGGCATCACTATTTGTGTAAACGCAACCGAAAAGTAGAGTACAACCCTTAATATAACGAAAACGATATAGTTATATATCCTTATTTTTTTCTTGTAAAAACGTTCGGTTTGTATACTTTTGCAAAAAATTTATAAAAAGCTAAGACTTAATAAAAATGACTGCAGACAAATTAAAAACTTTCGATGTATTGATCGAAATACCAAGAGGAAGTAGAAACAAATACGAGTACGATTTTGCTATTAAAAGAATGCGTTTCGATAGAATGTTATTCTCTTCTATGATGTATCCAGCAGACTACGGATTTATTCCTGAAACATTAGCCTTAGATGGCGACCCATTGGATGTATTGGTGTTGGTAAACGAGCCAACTTTTCCTGGATGTGTGATGGAAGTAAAACCAATTGGAGTTTTCCATATGGCAGACGATAAAGGACCAGATGAAAAAGTAATCTGTGTGCCGGTTTCTGACCCAATCTGGAATAAATTAAATGACTTAAGCGATGTTAATGAGCATTTGTTGAAAGAAATCGAACATTTTTTCCAAGTTTACAAAGATTTAGAGCACAAGAAAGTAGACGTAGAAGGTTGGGGAGATGTTACAGAAGCGTATGCTATCATTAAAGAGTGTACTAAGCGTTTTGATGATTTAGAAAATAAACCAGAGGGATTATTTAGTATTAAATAATTTTACCCTTCATTTTTTATAAAAAAAGCAATACTCAGCAATGAGTGTTGCTTTTTTTTGCTTAAATTCGTTACCAACAAGATTTTATAATAATTAAAAAATAACATTTTTTTATGAATACATTTATGATTTATGTGCCAATTGTTATGGCGCTTATTGGACTTCTGTTCATGGTAGCAAAACGAGCCTGGGTGCTCAAACAAGATGCTGGTGACGGCAAAATGAAAGAAATATCAGATTACATTTATGAAGGGGCTCTGGCCTTTTTAAAAGCAGAATATAGATTATTAGCTGTATTTGTCCTTTTAGCAAGTGCAGTATTGGCAGGGATAACTTTCTTGCCTGGTGTAAAAACCCATTTGTTAATAGTTATCGCCTTTATCTTTGGTGCTTTTTTCTCCGCTTTGGCTGGAAATATGGGAATGAAAATCGCCACTAAAACCAATGTAAGAACTACACAAGCCGCACGTACTAGTTTACCTCAAGCTTTGAAAGTATCATTTAGTGGTGGAACTGTAATGGGATTAGGTGTAGCCGGTTTAGCTGTTTTAGGGTTGACCGGTTTTTTTATTGTCTTTTTCAGAATCTTTATGAACGGAGAATGGACTTCTACTGAAGACATGACGATTGTTCTGGAAACTTTAGCTGGATTTTCTTTAGGAGCTGAATCTATCGCTTTGTTTGCTCGTGTTGGTGGTGGAATTTATACCAAAGCGGCCGATGTTGGTGCTGATTTAGTTGGTAAAGTAGAAGCTGGAATCCCTGAAGACGACCCAAGAAATCCTGCTACAATCGCTGATAACGTTGGAGATAATGTAGGAGACGTTGCCGGTATGGGTGCGGATTTATTTGGTTCGTATGTGGCGACTGTATTGGCAGCAATGGTTCTTGGTAATTATGTAATTACAGATATGGGTGGTAAAATTGACGATGCCTTTGGCGGAATCGGTCCAATATTATTGCCGATGGCAATTGCTGGTTTTGGAATTTTGTTTTCTATTATCGGAACGATGTTGGTGAAAATTAGTAGTGATGATGCAAAAGAAGCTCAAGTACAAAAAGCTCTAAACATCGGTAACTGGGTGTCTATTGTTTTAACCTTAGTGTCTTGCTACTTCTTAGTACAATATATGTTGCCTACGACTATGAAAATGGAGTTTTACGGCGAAGGAGTTAAAGATATCGATTCTATACGTGTTTTTTATGCTACGATTGTAGGTTTGTTTGTGGGTGGAGCTATTTCTTCAGTTACTGAATATTATACTGGATTAGGCACAAAGCCAGTTTTAGCTATCGTACAAAAATCTTCTACTGGAGCTGGAACTAACGTAATCGCTGGTTTGGCAACGGGTATGATATCTACTTTTCCAACAGTTTTATTATTCGGAGGTGCCATTTGGGCTTCTTATGCTTTAGCTGGATTTTATGGTGTGGCTTTAGCTGCTTCTGCAATGATGGCAACTACTGCTATGCAATTAGCAATTGATGCATTTGGTCCTATCTCGGACAATGCGGGTGGAATTGCCGAAATGAGTGAATTGCCAAAAGAGGTACGTACTAGAACCGATATTTTGGATTCAGTAGGAAATACAACAGCAGCAACTGGAAAAGGTTTTGCGATTGCTTCTGCGGCTCTAACATCTTTAGCTTTATTTGCTGCCTATGTAACGTTTACAGGAATTGATGGAATTAATATTTTCAAAGCACCTGTTTTAGCGATGTTATTTGTGGGTGGAATGATTCCAGTGGTTTTCTCTGCTTTAGCAATGAATTCTGTTGGAAAAGCTGCTATGGATATGGTGTACGAAGTACGTCGCCAGTTCAAAGAAATTCCCGGAATTATGGAAGGAACAGGAAGACCAGAATACGGTAAATGTGTGGAAATTTCAACGAAAGCCGCTTTACGCGAAATGATGTTACCTGGTATATTAACCATTGGTTTCCCAATTGCGATTGTGTTATTAGGGAAATTAGTGTACGGTGATAACAACCAATTGATTGCTGAAATGTTAGGAGGTTATATGGCTGGTGTAACAGTTTCTGGTGTATTATGGGCAGTGTTTCAAAACAACGCAGGAGGAGCTTGGGACAATGCTAAGAAATCTTTCGAAGCAGGGGTTATGATCAATGGAGAAATGACCTACAAAGGTTCTGATGCTCACAAAGCTGCCGTTACTGGTGATACAGTGGGTGATCCTTTCAAAGATACTTCTGGACCTTCTATGAATATTTTGATCAAATTAACTTGTTTGATTGGATTAGTGATTGCTCCGATTTTAGGAAGTGGTCATACTGATACCGCTGCTGCAGCTGCTTGTTGTAAAAACGGTTCTAAAACTGAAATGATGTGTGAAACCAAAAAATGCGATCCAGTAAAAATGGCTACAATGACCAAAGACGAATGCGCTGCAATGTGCAAAGAAAATGGTTGTTCAGAAGAATGTACTGCTAAATGTTTATCAATGTACGATGCCGATGGAAAATATGTTGGAGAGAAAACGGAGATTAAGTTGACTACCATGAAAGACATTCGTGTAGAAATGACTAACGAAAATGGTAAAGCTAAAGCTACTGTAACTACTACAGCTAATGGCGCTACTACTACTCAAACTTTCGAAGGAACTCCTGAAGAAGTAAAGGCTAAAGTTGAAGCTATAAAATAACTTATTGCTAGGTCAAGTCATGTCTTGACCTAGTTTTAAATGAAAACACCTCATAACATTGAAAAGTTATGAGGTGTTTTTTTATTTGTATTTTTCTAAATGATCAGACTAAAAGGGGTTGTTAAAACAATCCGTTCAATTCTGCGTCAATTCTGTTAATGATATTACCTAAGTCTTCTGGGTTATCCACAAAATTGATATTGTCAACATCAATTACTAACAGTTTTCCTTTGGTGTAACTTTGTATCCACGCTTCGTAACGTTCGTTCAAACGACTCAAATAATCGATAGAAATAGAGTTTTCGTATTCGCGTCCGCGTTTGTGAATTTGACCTACCAAATTAGGAATGGAGCTTCTTAAGTAAATCAATAAATCTGGTGGTTGCACCATCGTTTCCATCAATTCAAATAAGGAAGTATAATTTTGAAAATCTCGATTGGTCATCAATCCCATCGCGTGCAAGTTTGGAGCGAAAATATGTGCATCCTCATAAATGGTGCGGTCCTGAATGATTTTTTTACCACTTTGGCGAATTTGCATTACTTGGCGAAAACGGCTGTTCAAGAAATAAATTTGCAGGTTAAAAGACCAGCGTTCCATTTGGTGATAAAAATCGTCTAAATAAGGATTGTCAACCACGTCTTCGTAATGAGGTTCCCATTTAAAATGTTTTGATAATAATTGTGTTAAGGTAGTTTTTCCTGAACCTATGTTTCCTGCTACTGCTATGTGCATTACGGTAGTATGATTTTAAAATTATAAATTCCTTCGGTTGTAAAAATAGCTAAATTTTGGGCTAAGTAATAGAATTTTTCAAACCTTTTTTCAGGAAGTTGAAGTGATGTGCTTGTCCAAGATTTATCTTTTTGTCGAGTCAATACTATTATTTTTTGGTCCACACTATAGAGTATCTGATAGGAACTAATGATTTGAAGTTGGTCAGCCACTGGAAATTTGCCTAAATTTTCGATAGCGCCAAATAGCGAACATGAGTAGCCTTCTGCATTGTCATCCATCCATATAAAGGAATTAAAGTCGGTGGTGTAGTTTTTGACTTTTCCAGACAGCGGTGTGCTAATGGTTTTGTACTCGTTTTTGAGATAATCATACAATCCAATTTGTTGGTTGAGGTTATTGTAGACCCACAATTGATTTTGTCCCGCAATACCCACTGCCGTAGCATTAATAGGCGTAGGGTGCTCTGAAAAATTAATTCTTTGACTTTCGTTAAGTTGGTTATCTAGTAGAATTACCGTATTGAAATCCTCATAAAACAACACTATTTTGAGTGGATTTTGAAGGTCGACTTTGGTAATTTGTCCTAGGGTTATGTTTTTGTATTCCCAGTTTTCAGAGCCTTTGCTTTTCTTGAAAACGTTATTTTCTATAGTGTAAACATACTCAAAAGCATCGCTAGCCCAAAACGTGACTGTTTTGGGAGCGACCTCCATTGCTTGCATTGGAATCCCTTTGATTTGGCTGTAGCATTGGGTTAAAAACGAAAATGCTACCAGAAACATCAAATACTTCTTCATTTCGCTAATTTACAATTAAACCTTTTCATTTTTCGTAAGTCTATAGTTATTTATAAACTACTACTGTAACAAATGAATTTGAATCTCGTCTTATTGAAAAATTTGGAAACTATGTATAAAATTATTTTGCTTTTGACCGCGCTTGTATTGAGCAGTATTGGGCTTAGAGCTCAGGAATTTCAAGGGATGGCAGTGTATGAGTCTAAAACTAGTACAGCTGATTTTAAGACCAGAATAGAAGGAAATAAAAACATTACTCCCGAAATGATGAAAAACATCGAAGACCGAATGAAAAAAATGTTTGAGAAAACATTCATTCTCAATTTTGACAAATCGGCATCTATTTATAAAGAAGAAGAGAAATTAGACGCTCCAGGACAAGATGGCGGCGGCGGAATGCGAATGATGGCTTCTATGACTGGTGGTGGCGGGACATATTATAAAAATGTAAAAGATAAGACCTATACCGTCGATAAAGAATTTATGGGGAAAGAGTTCTTGGTGAAAGACACGCTGACCAACCTAAAATGGAAAATGGAAGGCGAAACGAGAGTAATTGGCGGTTACAATTGCTATAAAGCGACTGCTGTTCGTCCGGTTAGTAAAACCGATTTTAGAAATTTTAGACCAAGAGACGAGAAAAAAGACGAAGCTAAAAAAGACGCAACTGATAAAGCGGGCGAACCAAAGAAAACCAGCTTTATGGATGAGTTAGATGTCCCAAAAGAGGTGACAATCACAGCCTGGTACACTGCAGAAATCCCAGTAAATCAAGGGCCTGAAGGCTATTGGGGATTGCCTGGTTTGATTCTGGAGGTAAACGATGGCAAAACCGTGATTTTGTGTTCTAAAGTAGTGTTGAACCCAAAAGAGAAAGCAGCTATAAAACCCGCCACGAATGGAAAAGTAATCAACCAAAAAGATTTTGACGAAACGGTAATCAAAAAAATGGAGGAATTCCGTGAGATGAATCGTGGAAGAGGTGGAAATAATGGTGGATTTAGAATGAGAATAGGAGGTTAACACTTCCTTTTTTTAATTTAAAAAATACAACAAAAACAAAACAATGCCGCCTTCTAGCCCCGGTGGGAGCGGCATCCTTTGCCTTTTTTCTTTACAAAAGGCAAAGATATAGCGGACGACGGGACTTTGTTGGCTCAAAATGCCCCTTGTTACCGCTTCAAAATAAAGCATTACAACTAACAATTCAATAACCACTCTATGAAAGCATTGCTTCGAATTGCTCTTTTTCTTTTTACTACTTTATCTTTTGCACAAACCATTAAACTCGATGGTTTGATTACCGACTCTAAAAATGCGGGACTTGAAATGGCCAACGTAATGGCAGTGAATAAAACCACTAAAGCGATGGATGCTTATGCCATCACGAATGATAAAGGAAAATTCAGTTTGAATTTGAAACCCAATACCACGTATGTAATTAAAGTGAGTTTTTTGGGAATGCAAAATAAAGAGGTCGAAGTAACAACGGCTACCGCTAATTTGGTCAAAAATATTGCTTTGGATGCGGGTGGTATTGAATTGGATGGGGTAGAAATTGTTCGTGAAATGCCTGTATCTATAAAAGGAGATACGATTGTGTATAATGCCGATTCGTTTAAATCCGGAACCGAAAGAAAACTAGAAGATGTATTGAAAAAATTACCAGGCGTTGAAGTGAATGCCGACGGTGAGATTGAAGTAGAAGGCAAAAAGGTAACCAAATTAATGGTGGAAGGCAAAGATTTTTTTGATGGCGACACCAAATTGGGCGTGAAAAATATCCCTGCCGATGCGATTGATAAGATTCAAGTATTGCGTAATTACAACGAAAACTCGATTCTAAAAGGAGTAGAAAACAATCAAGATAATATTGGAATGAATATTAAATTGAAATCTGGGAAGAAGAACTTTTGGTTTGGAGATATCAACGCGGGTGTTGGTGTGGCGCACAAAGAAAGCAGGTATGTGATTAATCCGAAATTGTTTTACTACAGCCCAAAGTACAGTATAAACTTGATTTCGAATTTTAATAACATAGGCGAATTGCCTTTGACGATTCAGGATTACTTTAAGTTTACCGGTGGATTTCGAGGATTGTCGGCAAAAGGAGGTTCAAGTTTTAACGTATCTTCTAATGATTTGGGGATTGCTTTGGCAAGAAACAATAGAGCCAAGGAAATTGACACCAAGTTTGGCGCAACCAATTTCTCGTACAATGTAAATAAAGCTTGGAGTTTTAGTGGTTTTGGAATTGTTTCATCATCTATCACCGATTTAGAAACCATTTCTCAAAATAATATCTTGAAACCGAATTCCTCTGAAGTAGCTTCTACCGAAAACCGTAAAGAAGTGGCGCATCAAACCAGTAATTTAGGGTTATTCAAGTTGAGCTCAACCTATAAACCGTCGACTAATTTTCAGTTGGATTATGATGTATTGACCAAGTTGTCCAAACAAGATGAAAATACGTCCTTACTTCGTGAATCGATAGTACAGAACGTTTCGGCTACGGAATCTATAACTACGCTAAAAGAGCAAGACCCAATATCGGTAAATCAGAATTTGAGTGCGTATTTTACTTTGAATGAAAAGAATGTCTTTGCGGTTGAAATGCAAAATTTATATCAAGAAGAAGATCCGTTTTACAATGCCAATTTGCAATCGCAACCTTTTATATTAAGTGGCTATCAACCAGGGCAAAATAGAAACGATATCAACCAAAACCGATTTGTAAAAACGAACAAACTCGACGCTAAATTAGATTATTACTATATGCTGACGCCCAAAAGCAATATCAATTTGACTTTAGGCAATACGTATTCGTATCAAAATTTTAATTCTTCTATTTTTCAAGTTTTGGATAATGGCACAGTAAACGATTTGAACGCCTCGGAAAACACTAACGATGTGGACTATCGTTTTAATGATGTCTTTTTGGGATTGCATTATAAGATTCTCACAGGGAAATTTACGTTTACGCCAGGTGTAAGTTTGCACAGTTACCATATGACCAATGCGCAATTAGGAACCGAATTCAGTCAAAAATTCTTCAGAGCCTTACCTGATTTTGTAGCAATATACCAAATCAAAAAAGCCGAGACTTTGACGTATAATTTCTCGTATACCAACAATTTTACCGATATTAATAGATTGGTGGAAGGTTATGTTTTCTCGAACTACAACAGTTTAACACGCGGTTTTAGAGCACTAGAAAATGCTACGGCGCAACAACATTCGTTGCGATACTTTAAGTACAATATGTTCAATATGGAAAATATTACCGCTTTTGTAAATTACACCAAAACGGTAGATGCTATTAAAACAGATGCTACTTTTGATGGGGTAAACCAAACGTCGGTGCCTTTTAACTCTCCTTTTGCTGATGAAACTATTTCAGGACGTGCTTCTTATGGGCGTTCGTTCTTGAAAAATTACAAAGCTTCTTTTGATACCAATTTGAATTGGTCGAAATTCAATAATAAGCAGAATAATGTAACTATCGCTAATGAGAGTTTTACTCAAAGTTATACCTTAAGAGCTTCTACCAATTACAAGAGCTTGCCCAATCTAGAAGTAGGCTATAATATGGTAATCAATGACTATAACAAGAATACATTTTATACCGATCGCCCTTTTGCTAAGCTAGATTACTATTTCTT
The DNA here is from genome assembly GCF_057922445.1 of Flavobacterium sp. UM26. Taxonomy (NCBI): domain Bacteria; kingdom Pseudomonadati; phylum Bacteroidota; class Flavobacteriia; order Flavobacteriales; family Flavobacteriaceae; genus Flavobacterium; species Flavobacterium myriophylli. The sequence goes on from NZ_JBVHCY010000004.1 coordinate 202,671, forward strand.
AGACAGTTTTTCTTTTGTGGCCGAGTATGAGTTTTATCATTACTACAACAACGACAAAACGGTGAATAATGAATACGATTTCTTGAATGCGAGTTTGATTTACCAAAAGAAGAACAGCAAATTCGAGTATAAAATCAGCGGTACGAATTTATTGAATACTACCTCACTCAACGACGATAGTTTTTCGCAGTTCGCTACGAGAACCTCTCAGTACACCGTGCAACCACGTTACTTGATTTTCTCTGTGAAGTATAATTTGTAAAAAAAAACATCACTTTGAGATCAAAGTGATGTTTTTGAATTAAGTATATAATGAACTAGCGTCTGGCCCAAACTTGTATTTGACCTCGACCACCAAATAAATCTCTAGATTTATAGTAAAATTCAATTCTATCAATACGTCTTCTATAACTTAAATTGATAACTCTGGATTCTTCACCATCTCTCATGGTTCTCCTTAATGGAATATCTTGTCGTTGTCCATTTTCATAGACAATGGTCATTCTGTTAATGGTTACTGTGTTCCTCATTGCGCGCACTTTCAATGCTGTATAACTGTCACGTCCAGAAGGTCTAAAGTTATCTCTATCTCCTGTTTTGTTCACGGTTTGGGTACCAATAATTTCCCATCTTCCTATCGAATTATTGGATGATCCCCAATCTCGGTCTCTTCCTTTGTCTTTCTCTTTATATTTGTCACGTTGTGCTTGAACTTCTGTGGTTACCAGCGTCAACACTAATGCAAAAGCAAGGAATTTTACAATTTTTTTCATAATCAATGTTTGTTATTAGCGCTATTAGAAATAGCATGAGTTGAACAATATAATGTGATACAAATTACGAAAAAAACTGGTCGCTTCAATGTGTAATTATCTATTTGTTAATGTTTTGCAATTAATCCATTCTTGAAATTTCAAACAAATAAATCATTATGCTCTAGTATTTAAAGTGAAGGGACAATTAAAAAAGCCTTCCTGTTTATTACAACAAGAAGGCTTTTGATTTATATAAATGCTTTGATTTTACAATGCAAAAGCTGCTTTTACTTTATCTACAAAATCTAATTTCTCCCAAGTAAACAATTCCACTTCCACAGTTTTAGTTAAACCACCTGGAGCAGCAAAGGTTTTAGTTACGGTTTCAGGAGTACGTCCCATGTGTCCGTATGCAGCTGTTTCGCTATAAATCGGGTTTCTTAACTTCAAACGTTGTTCGATGAAGTATGGACGCATATCGAAGATTTCTTCTACTTTTTTAGCGATTTCACCATTAGTCAAATTCACTTTTGAAGTGCCGTAGGTTTCGATGAAAATACCCATTGGTTTTGCTACACCAATCGCGTAAGAAACTTGTACTAAAATTTCATCAGCAACACCAGCGGCTACTAAGTTTTTAGCAATATGGCGAGTAGCATAAGCAGCACTTCGGTCTACTTTACTTGGATCTTTTCCTGAGAATGCACCACCACCGTGAGCTCCTTTTCCACCGTAAGTGTCTACAATGATTTTTCTTCCAGTTAAACCAGTATCACCGTGAGGTCCTCCAATAACGAATTTTCCTGTTGGGTTGATGTGGTATTGGATTTTATCATTGAATAAATGAGCGTGTTCTGGGTTTTTAGCGATAATTCTAGGAATCAAAATCTCAACCATGTCTTTTTTGATTTTAGCTAACATAGCTGCTTCATCATCAAAATCATCATGTTGTGTAGAGATAACAATTGCATCGATACGTGTTGGTTTATTATCGTCGCTGTATTCTAAAGTTACTTGTGACTTAGCATCAGGACGTAAATACGTGATTTCATTATTTTCACGTCTCAAAATGGCTAATTCTTGTAACAATTTGTGCGATAAATCAAGAGCCAAAGGCATGTAGTTTTCGGTTTCGTTAGTAGCGTAACCAAACATCATTCCTTGGTCTCCAGCTCCTTGCTCTTCTTTGCTAGCTCTGTCAACCCCTTGATTAATATCAGCTGATTGTTCGTGAATAGCAGAAAGAATACCACAAGAATTGGCTTCAAACATGTATTCGCTTTTGGTGTATCCAATTTTTTTGATTACATCTCGAGCAATTTGTTGTACATCTAAGTACGTATTTGATTTTACTTCACCAGCCAAAATTACTTGACCTGTAGTTACTAAAGTTTCACATGCTACTTTGGAGTCTGCATCAAAAGCTAAAAAGTTATCAATTAATGCGTCTGAAATTTGATCAGCAACTTTGTCTGGATGTCCTTCACTTACAGACTCTGACGTAAATAAATAAGCCATAATAAAAAATGTATTTTAAAATTAAGCGAGGAAAAGATAATTGCTGTAAAAAACTAAAGAGAAGAGTTCCTGCTTTAGCATTTTTTATACCGAAGTTTGTATTCGATATCCACAATGAAATATTTCATTATGAAGAGGTTGCAATCAGTTCAAATTTTTCCTCTGTATTCGGGCGCAAAGGTATGAAACCATTTTTAATTTCAAATTAATCTTAACTTTTTTTTGGATTTATGTTAGGATAGTCCCGTTATCTCCACGATTTTGTTATTTTGAGGCTAAACATTTCTTAAAACCTTACTAATTGTTTGGTTTTTAGAATTTAAGTTTGCACATTTGTGAAAACAAAACAAAAAGAAATGATTTTAGTCTCTTGTAAAACGATGAAAGCCATTCAGGATAATTCCTGCGGGTCGCCTATTGCATGTATTTAAACTCATTCAAAATATAGCAAAAGCCTCCCGCCAAAAACGGGAGGCTTTTTTATTTACAACAAAAGAAAACAATAATTAAATATTTGAATCTTATGAAGCAAATCAATCAACATCAGTCCAAATCTCTAAATGTCAAGTCTATTAAGAATGCCAAGGCAATGGTTATGGTTATGTGTATGATTGATATGTGCTGATTCCGAAAGTAAGTTTATAAATAACTTTTTTAAACCCTTTTGGATCTATTTCTAAAAGGGTTTTTTTGTTACCTCAATAGATAAAAAATATAATTTAAAAAATAAAAAAAATGAGTACTACTAAATTCGCCACTAAGGCTCTACATACAGGACACGATACTACTAAAACAGCTGGGACACGTGCTGTTCCTATTTTTCAAACCAGTTCTTATGTTTTTAATAATTCTGAACACGCTTCTAATTTATTCAGTTTGTCAGAAGCTGGTTTTATTTATACTCGATTGAATAACCCAACCAATGATATTTTAGAGCAACGTTTAGCAGCGCTTGAAGGAGGAATTGGAGCTGTAGTTACCGCATCGGGGACTGCTGCAATTGCCACTACTTTATTGGTGCTCTTAAAAGCGGGTGATCATATTGTAGCTTCTAACAGTTTGTATGGAGGGACCTATAATCTTTTGAGTGTGACTTTGCCAAGGCTTGGAATTACTACCACTTTCGTTGATCCATCAGAAGCAGCAAATTTTACTAAAGCCGCTACAGAAAATACGAAAGTCTTTTTTGCTGAGTCGTTAGGGAATCCAAAATTAGATGTTTTGGATCTAAAAGCTATTTCAGCTGAGGCTCAATCGCTTAAAATTCCTTTCATCGTAGATAACACTGTTCCTTCTCCATATTTACTCAATCCGATTGAATTTGGCGCGAATATTGTAATTCACTCTTTGACGAAATACATTTCTGGTAATGGGACTTCGTTGGGTGGCGTCATTATAGATGCAGGAACTTTTGACTGGAGTAGCGGAAAGTTTCCTGAATTTACCGAGCCATCCGCTGGGTATCATGGGTTAGTGTATCACGAAGCGTTAGGGAATGCTGCTTTTATCGCTAAAGTTCGTATCGAAGGATTACGAGATTACGGAGCAGCACTGAGTCCGTTCAATGCTTTTCAAATCATTCAAGGTTTAGAAACTTTGCCAATCCGAGTCCAGAAGCACAGCGAAAATGCATTGGCCTTGGCCCAATGGTTAGAACAACAAGATGCTGTGGCTTGGGTGAATTATCCGGGGCTTTCCTCGAGTAAATATTACGATTTAGTAACGCACTATTTGCCTAAGGGTCAGAGTGGTATCGTAACTTTCGGACTCAAAGGAGGATTCGAAGCAGCGAAAAAAGTAGCCGATGAAACGAAGCTTTTTTCACTCTTGGCCAACATCGGAGATACGAAGTCGTTAATCATTCATCCCGCGAGTACAACACATCAGCAATTGTCTGATGAAGACCAAGTAACAACTGGAGTGACCAAAGATTTGATTCGACTCTCGGTCGGGTTAGAAGATATAGAAGATTTAAAAGCCGATTTGAAAGCTGTGTTTGACAGCTTCGGTTAAATAAAAAAAAGAAAAACCAAATAAAAATAATTATCATGAGAACAAATATAACCTTCCGCACAATAGTTTCTTTCTTTAGTAGAAAAAGCATCAAAAATAAAATAGAAAAAGTAGATCAAACCGTACACGAGTTGATTCATCCACGTTTTATTATGGATAAATCTTCGGTAGCTACAAATGAAAAAACTAAAAAATCTATGTTATTTCATTTGTATTCTAACGAAAACGATACGCTTTTCATTTAAAGAATATTCCGTACAAATAGGAAGCAATAACCAAGTTTGCAATTGATTTGTGACTTGGTTGTTGTTTTAAAAATTTGCGTGTTAAAAAAATAAATAGTTACTTTGCAGCTCTAAGTTCAAAAATGTATTGAAATGTTATAAAGAAAGGCGGAGGGATTAGACCCAATGAAGCCTTAGCAACCCTTCGGAAATCGAAGAAGGTGCTACATTCTATCCCGATTAATCGGGAAAAGATAACGCAACAAATACCTCTAGTTCTCACTAGTTTTTCTTTCTAATATTCCAAATACAAATCAACAACATCAAAGATTTGACATTGGAAAATAAACCCAACTTACTAACCCTTACTAATTTTGCCACCGAAAGTGGTGCTTTTTATGCTACCTTAAACCTAAGTTATCAAGTTTTTGGTCCCGCTTTGCATACGGCTCCTATTGTTGTGGTCAATCACGCGTTGACGGGTAATTCACAAGTGATAGGCGCAACAGGTTGGTGGAATGATTTAATTGGACCTGCAAAAACTATCGATACTCAAAAATATACCATTCTCGCTTTTAATGTGCCAGGCAATGGTTTTGACGGCAGTGTAATTGAATCCTATTTAGATTTTACCGCTCGCGATGTGGCACAGCTTTTTAATTTAGGTTTGCAACAACTAGCTATTGATAGTGTATATGCCATTATTGGAGGTTCTGTTGGTGGAGGAATTGCTTGGGAAATGGCTGCTTTATCGCCACAAATTGCACAGCATTTAATTCCAATTGCAACGGATTGGAAAGCGACCGATTGGTTGATGGCCAATTGCTATTTGCAAGAACAAATTCTGAATAACTCCTCTCGTCCTATTGAAGACGCAAGAATACACGCGATGTTGTGTTACCGCACTCCAGAATCGTTTGAAGCTAAATTTAACCGAACAATTAATGACGAATTGGGTGTTTTTAATATCGAAAGTTGGTTGGCGCATCATGGAGAGAAATTGCAACAACGGTTTCAACTAGCTTCTTATAAACTGATGAATCAGTTGTTGAAAACCATTGATATCACTCGTGGAAGAGGCTCTTTTGAAAGTGTGGTAGCACCCATAACGGCCAATATTCATATTATAGGAATTAATACTGATTTGTTTTTTACCCCAATAGAAAACCGGAAAACATATCTTGAATTGCAGGAATTACAGCACCAAGTTTCGTATCAAGAAATTGAATCGATTCACGGACACGATGCTTTTTTAATAGAATTTCAGCAGTTGAATCGTTTGCTTGCAACGTTTTTTGAATAGTTGAAGAAATGAGATTCCACTAAAAGTTCTTGTGGAATTTTGCGTGAGGGATAGCAGCTGGCTACCGAAGTAGCGCGTATAGCCCGACCCTGTTACAAAAAGGGGCTTTGTAAACGGTGCTATAAATTAGCCCCTTTTTGTAACAGGGGCACGCCCAATTAAATGTTATAAAATTTAAAATAAAGTAAATAAAAGGAGTTGAATAACTCGTAAAATATAACAAAATGAAGATATTAAAATTCGGAGGAAAATCATTGGCCAATGGAGAAGGACTTCAAAAAGTTTTGGCAATCCTTACTGATAAAGTGTTGAAGGGAGAAGAATTTGCCGTTGTAGTTTCGGCAAGAGGCAATGCTACAGATGAATTGGAAGATTTGTTAGCGATTGCGTCTAAGAATGAAAATTACAAACCTTTGTTCGAGAAGTTTAAAGCCTATCAACAAGCGGATTATCCAACGGTGGATTTGTCCGAGGAATTTACCGTGCTCGAAAAATTGTTTGAAGGGGTAAGTTTGATTGGTGATTATAGCGAAAAAATCAAAGACCAAGTGTTGTCGCAAGGCGAATTACTGTCGGCCAAATTAATCACAGCTATTTTGAAGCAAAAAGGAATCAACGCTAATTTTGCTGATGCTAGAGAATTGATAAAAACCGATGGAAAATTTGGCGATGCACAGCCTATCGAGCAAGTTTCTAAGAAAAATGTGGTGCAGTTTTTTAAACAACACAGCGATAAAGTCAATATAATTACTGGTTTTATTGGTTCAAATAACAAAAACGAGGCGACGACTTTGGGAAGAAACGGAAGTAATTATACAGCTTCACTTTTTGCCAATTATTTGAATGCATACGAATTGCAGAATTTTACGCACGTGGACGGAATTTATACCGCCAATCCAGAATTGGTTGAAGATGCTAAAAAAATTGACTTTCTATCGTTTAACGAAGCCAATGAATTAGCCAATTTTGGCGCTACTATTTTGCACGCCAAAACCATCATTCCGCTTTTGGAAAAAAATATTCCGCTACGAATTTTAAATACGTTCAATCACGAAAACAAAGGAACTTTAATTACTTCGAATGCTGGAAAGGAAGGTATTAAAACGCTTTCGGTATTAGAGAATGTGGCGTTGGTGAATTTAGAAGGTCGTGGTTTGCTTGGGAAAACGGGTGTTGATGCACGTATTTTTAGAGTGATGGGCGATAATGATATTAGTGTAAGTATTATTTCGCAAGGGTCTTCTGAACGTGGTATTGGTTTGGTAGTTGCCGCAGACAAAGCGAGTAAAGCGATGATAGAATTGGAGAAAGAGTTCGAAAATGACTTTTATTCCAAAGATGTCAATAAAATTTCGGTTACTGATGAAGTTTCAGTAATCTCGATTATCGGGCAGGATTTGAGTACGTTTCACAAACCTTATACGGCTTTAATCAAAAACAAGATTGTTCCGATTTTGTTCAACAACACCGTGACAGGGAAAAACGTGAGTTTGGTGGTGCATAAGTCTGAATTGAATCGTGCGTTGAATGTAATCCACGGGGAAATTTTTGGTGTTTCTAAGAAAATTAATATTGCAATTTTTGGACACGGATTGGTTGGTGGAACCTTGATTAACCAAATTTTGGAATCGGCAGATGCCATTGAAAAACGAAAAGATATCCGATTGAATGTTTTTGCGATAGCCAATTCTAAAAATGTCTTGTTGAATAAAAATGGTGTATCACCGAATTGGAGAAACGAGATTCAAACGCACGGGCATTCCTATACTATTGATGAGGTAATTGCTTACGCAAATGAACATCATTTAGAAAATCTAATTGCCATCGATAATACGGCTAGTGCAACTTTTGTTGAAAATTATATTCCATTAATTGAAAGTAGTTTCGACTTGATTTCTTCTAATAAAGTGGCCAATACGTTGAGCTATAGTTTTTATAAAAAATTGAGAAAGGTTTTGGATGAGAATCAAAAAAGTTATTTGTACGAAACCAATGTAGGTGCAGGTTTGCCTTTGATTGATACCATCAAATTGTTGCATTTGTCAGGTGAAAATATCACCAAAATCAAAGGAGTATTTTCAGGTACGTTAAGTTATTTGTTCAATAATTTCTCGGCCAAAGACGTTCCGTTTAGTGAAATTTTGAAAGAAGCCATCGACAACGGTTACACCGAACCCGACCCAAGAGAAGATTTGTGTGGTAACGATGTAGGTAGAAAACTATTGATTTTGGCCAGAGAATTGGATTTGCAAAACGAATTTGATGAGATTGCCATTCAAAATTTAATTCCAGAGCATTTGCGTGAAGGCGATGTGTCGACTTTCTTGAACAAATTAAAAGAGTTCGACCCTATCTATGCCAAAATAAAAGCAGAACAAAAAACCAACCACGTTTTGCGCTACATTGGTGAACTGTCTGGCGATTTGCAAAACGATAAAGGAAATCTAGAAGTAAAATTAGTTTCCGTACCTTCGGATACTGCTTTGGGAGGTTTGAAAGGTTCGGATTCTTTCTTCGAAATTTACACCGAATCCTACGGCGACCGACCTATTGTAATTCAAGGAGCAGGAGCAGGTTCGGCAGTAACGGCGAGAGGTGTTTTTGGCGATATTTTGAGGTTGTCGGATAAAGGATAAAATCAGTCATCAGTAGTCAGTTTTTAGTAATCAGTTTTTTAAATAAAATACGTTGAATCCGCGTTTAAAATCCGCGACATCAGCGTTCAAAAAGGCCAATAATGAAAGTAACATTAAACAGAGTAAACGAAAATTTCCATTTCGAGTTAAAAAATGACAGAGGTCATCTAGTAAATGTAGATGCGCGTCCTGAATTTGGTGGAAATGATATGGGACCAAGTCCAATGGAATTAGTATTGATGGGAGTTGCAGGTTGCAGTGGCATCGATATGATTTCGATTTTGAAAAAACAACGTCAGCAAATCACCTCTTTCAAAGCTGAGGTTGAAGGAGAACGTGTACAAGTGGGCGAAGCTAAACCCTTCAAAGACATTTACGTAGTGTTTTATTTGGAAGGTGAAATTGTTCCTGAGAAAGCGGCTCGTGCAGCACAACTTTCTTTTGAGAAATATTGTTCTGTTTCCAAAACCTTAGAACCAACTGCAACCATTCACTACAAAGTGGTTTTGAACGGAGAGGAATTATAAATTATTCAAGCAAAAAAAACACAGATTGCACAGATTTACACAGATTTGTCAGTTTGTTTTTGAAATTTAAAACAATAAGAATTTGTGCAAATTCGTGCAATTCGTGTTAAAAACAAAAAAATAAATGAACGAACAAGATTTTGGTTTTGAAACCCAAGCCATTCGCGGTCAGATAGAACGAACACAATATTTAGAGCATTCGGTGCCTTTATACTTAACGTCAAGTTTTGTATTTGAGGATGCCGAAGATATGAGAGCTTCATTCGCAGAAGAAAAAGAGCGCAATGTGTACAGTCGCTACAGCAACCCCAATACCATTGAGTTTATTGATAAAATTTGCAAAATGGAAGGCGCTGAGTCGGGTTATGCTTTTGCATCAGGAATGGCGGCCATTTACTCTACGTTTGCGGCTTTGTTGAAGTCGGGCGACCATATTGTTTCGTCGAGTAGTGTTTTTGGTGCTTCGCATTCTTTGTTTATGAATTATTTTCCAAAGTGGAATATTCAAACGACCTATTTTGATATCAATCAACCGGAAACTATAGAAAGCTTTATTCAGCCCAACACAAAGATTCTTTATGCCGAATCTCCAACGAATCCAGCTATCGATATCATTGATTTGGAATTATTGGGTGCCATTGCCAAAAAACACAATTTGATTTTGATTATCGATAATTGTTTTGCTACGCCATATATTCAACAACCTATCAAATGGGGAGCGGATTTGGTGATTCATTCGGCTACTAAATTAATCGATGGTCAAGGAAGAGTGTTAGGAGGGATTACCGTTGGAAGGTCGGATTTGATTAAAGATATTTATCTTTTTTCTCGTTTGACAGGACCTTCTTTGTCGCCATTTAACGCTTGGGTATTGTCTAAAAGTTTAGAAACTTTGGCGGTTCGTGTAGATAGACATTGTGAAAACGCATTGAAAGTAGCTGAGTTTTTGGAAAATCATCCGCAAGTCAATAAAGTGAAATACCCTTTCTTGAAATCGCATCCACAATACGAAATTGCCAAAAAGCAAATGAAATTAGGAGGAAACATCGTGGCCTTCGAAATCAAAGGCGGACTAGAAGCAGGAAGAGCCTTTTTGGATAAAATTAAATTATGTTCGTTATCGCCTAATTTGGGAGATACTAGAACTATTGTAACACATCCAGCTTCAACCACACATAGTAAATTATCTGTAGAAGAGCGTTTGGCGGTGAGCATCACCGATGGTTTGGTGCGTGTTTCCGTGGGATTAGAAACCGTAGAAGATGTGATTGCTGATTTGAATCAGGCTTTAGCATAAAAAGTTTTAATTATTGATTCATATACAATGACCCACGGTTTCATCCGTGGGTTTTGTGTTTATATTGTTAAAAAGTATATTTTTGTTACCATAATAAGGTAAAGATTGTTGTAGGTAAAAGCTACAATCGTTATACGTCAACCCAAATTCATTATGCTTTCAAAAAAAACGAAATACGGAATCAAAGCCCTTACTTTCTTAGCTCGTCGAGAAGATAACACGCCCGTTCAAATTGCCGAAATTGCTAAAGCAGAGCATATTTCTTTGAAGTTTTTGGAAAGTATTTTATTGCTTTTGCGTCATTCTGGTTTTTTGGGTGCCAAAAAAGGAAAAGGCGGCGGATACTATTTAATCAAAGAACCCAAAGACATCAATATGGCCAAAGTCTATCGCATACTCGAAGGACCAATTGCCTTATTGCCTTGTGCCAGTCATAATTTCTATGAGCCCTGCGATGACTGCAACGACGAAGCTACTTGCGCCGTTCGTAAACTGATGATGGAAGTCAGAGACAATACTTTGATGATTTTAGAGAACAACACCTTGGCAGACATTGCTTTTTAAAAATTAACCGCAAATTCACAAATTTTAATTAGGTTTTAAAATTTGCGGTTCTTTGTTATACTTTCAGTTGCCGTTTTGGTTCTTGAAAGTTTATTTAGTGGTGAGAGAAAATTAAAAAATCAATTTATACCCAACAAAAAACAGCATCATTGCTATGGCATTTCTTAGCAATAAATCAGGGACTTTTCCACTGAGCATACTGCCTATATATATCCCTGGTAGAGACCCCATTAATAATTGCACTAATAGTCCATAGTCCATATTACCCATCGATGCGTGACCAAAGCCAGCCACTAGCGTTAAAGGAACGGCGTGTGCAATTTCTGTACCTACCAATTTTGGAGTAGGTAAAAGTGGATACAAAAAAAACAGGGTTACAGTTCCTAGAGCACCAGCGCCGATAGACGTCAATGTCACTGTTGCACCTAGCATCACTCCAATAGCTACAGTTAGAAAATTTTGAGTCTTGCTTTCACTATGAAATTTATCTCCTGCGTGTTTTTGAGAAAACACCAATAATTTCTTTTTGAAAATTATCGCAATTGAGGTGAATAATAGCGCCCAGCCTAGACTGTATTTGATGATGCTATTCAGTCCCGAAATATCAGCCTTAAAACTTTCTAAAATCCATAAGGTTACTGCAGCAGCAGGTACACTTCCTAACGAAAGCCAACCCACAATGGTCCAGTTGATATTACTTTTTTTATTGTGAACAAATATTCCACCCATTTTGGTAAAAGCCGCATACAGTAAATCAGTACCAACCGCTGTAGTGGGAGGAATACCGAACCATAACAAAATAGGAGTCATCAATGACCCACCACCAACACCAGTCATACCAACCACAAAACCTACGACTAAACCTGCAATTACAAATCCTATATGAAAATCCATTGAAACTTTTTTTTTTGCAAATGTAAAACAATTTTATAATAATCCTATGGATTAAGTAGAATTAAATTTTTTCGGAGCACGAATTGTTCTTTTTCATTACGTCTCCTCCCGTGATTCGCTATATCTTTGTTATCTCGTTTAAAAAAACGAGACAACAAAGGATGCCGCTACTCCCGGGGCTATTAAAGACGTCTACTTTTTCAATTCACTTTTCCTCCTTTATGTTGCTTTATAAAAATTAGAGAAGACGTCATCTTCATTACTATTCATAGAAAGAAGAGATGTTACGCCTATGACTTTAACAATAAATCTTTTAATTTATTAATGGACTTGATTTTTTGATGTAAAAACAACGCTAATTTTTTTTAAAAAAATTTTGTGATTTAGAAAATAGTAGTACTTTTGCGAAGTAATCTACAAAACCGATAGGGTAATAGATTTTAAATAAAAAAATATGAGCACTTTAAAAGTACAAGAATTAATCAAGAAAACCGAAAACCTTTCCATCGAGGAAACTTTAGCTGTTTTGGCTAATGATTTTCCAGAAAAAGTAGTTTTTTCGACTTCTTTCGGACAAGAAGACCAAGTAATCACGGCTTTAATTGCAACCAATGAATTGCCGATAAAAATATTTACCCTCGATACCGGAAGATTGTTTCAAGAAACTTACGATGTTTTTCATAAGACGTTAAAGAAATACAAAGTGACTATTCAGACTTTATATCCAGAAACGAGTCAAGTAGAAAATTTGTTGAACACCAAAGGGCCAAACAGTTTTTATGAATCGGTTGAAAATAGAAAAGAATGCTGTTTTATCCGAAAAGTGGTGCCATTAAAAAAAGCATTGTCAGGGAATCAAATTTGGATTACAGGATTGCGAGCGGAGCAGTCTGAGAATAGAAGTGACTTAGCCTTTTTTGAATACGATGCCCATTTTGACATCATCAAATTCAATCCTTTATTGAAATGGAGTCTAAAAGAAGTTCAGGACTATATTGATGCCAACAATGTGCCTCAAAACGCATTGCACAAAAAAGGTTTTGTGAGCATCGGTTGTGCGCCTTGCACGAGAGCCATTGTCGAGGGAGAAGACATCAGAGCCGGAAGATGGTCTTGGGAATCCAGTCACAAAGAATGTGGGTTGCACCAAAAATAAAAAGTTTAATCGTTTAACTGTTTAATCGATTAAACAGTTAAACAAATTACCAAATAAACAAAAAATGAGTTCAGTATTAAAAACAAATGCTTTAGAAAGCGAAGCTATTTATATATTCAGAGAAGTAATTGCTCAATTTGACCGACCTGTTTTGCTTTTTTCGGGCGGGAAAGATTCGATTACCTTAGTGCGTTTGGCACAAAAAGCTTTTTTTCCAGCCAAAATTCCTTTTCCGTTGTTGCACGTAGATACCGGACATAATTTTCCAGAAACCATCGAGTTTAGAGATAAATTGGTGGCCGAATTAGGATTAGAATTAATCGTTCGCAATGTGCAAGATGCCATTGACGAAGGTAAAGTGGTGGAAGAAACAGGAAAATATTCGAGTAGAAATACATTGCAAACTACTACGCTTTTGGATGCTATCGAAGAATTCAAATTCGATGCTTGTATTGGTGGAGCCCGTAGAGACGAGGAAAAAGCCAGAGCCAAAGAGCGTATTTTCTCGGTTCGTGATGATTTTGGTCAATGGGATGAAAAAAACCAACGTCCTGAATTGTTTGATTTGTTGAATGGTAAAATTGAAAATGGTCAAAACGTACGCGTTTTTCCAATTTCAAACTGGACCGAATTGGATGTGTGGAGTTATATCGAACAAGAGCAAATCGAGATTCCATCGATTTATTTTTCACACAAAAGAAAAGTTTTTTTGAGAGACGGTTTGATATGGTCACACTCTCCTTATGTGTACCAAGAAGAAGACGAACAAATCGAAGAACGAATTGTTCGCTTCAGAACCGTTGGTGATATGAGTTGTACTGCCGCAGTAGAGTCGTATGCAGCCACTATTGCTGAAGTAGTTGGAGAAATTCGTTCCTCTACCATTTCTGAAAGAGGCGCCAGAATCGATGACAAACGTTCGGAAGCCGCTATGGAAAAAAGAAAACAACAAGGATACTTTTAAGAGTTTATGGTTTTTCGTTTATAGTTTATGGAAGTGTCCTTTTACTCTAAACAACAAACAATAAACAACAAACAATAAACAAAACAAGAATGGAAGTTTTAAAAATAGCAACAGCAGGGAGTGTAGATGATGGAAAAAGTACGTTAATCGGAAGATTATTGTACGATACAAAATCCTTGACAACTGATAAGATTGAAGCAATAGAGAAAAGCAGCAAGCAAAAAGGATACGATTACCTAGATTTTTCTTTGGCGACCGATGGTTTGGTGGCCGAGAGAGAGCAAGGAATTACAATAGATGTAGCGCATATTTATTTTTCTACTGCCAAAAAAAGTTACATCATTGCCGATACACCAGGTCACGTAGAGTATACTCGTAATATGGTAACCGGCGCTTCGACTTCGCAAGTGTCGATTATTTTGATTGATGCTCGAAAAGGAGTAATTGAGCAAACCTACCGTCACTTTTTTATCAATAATTTATTGAGAGTAAAAGACGTGATTGTAGCCATCAACAAAATGGATTTGGTGGAGTATTCAGAGGAAGTTTTCAATAAAATTAAAGCTGACTTTCAAGCCTTGAACGCGAAAAGCGCATACAAGGAACAAAATGTAAGTTATATTCCGCTAAGTGCCATCAATGGTGGGAATGTGGCTCAAAAATCAGAAAATATGCCTTGGTACACTGGGCAAACCGTTTTGGAACATTTGGAGTCTTTAGAAACTAATGATATTTATGAAAATGGAATTACACGTTTTCCAGTGCAAACCGTTATTCGTCCAAAAACAGAGGAGTACCACGACTTTAGAGGATATGCTGGGAAATTATATGGGAATTCCATTAAAGTGGGCGATGCGGTAACCGTTTTGCCTTCTTTGACAGAATCAAAAGTAACCAACATTCACTTTTTCGATAAGCAATACGATGAAGCCATTGCTGGTTCCTCTATCACAATCGAATTGGAAAATGACATCAATGTGACTCGCGGTGATATGATTGTAAAATCTAGCGAATTGCCTAAAATAGAAAAAGAAATCACCACAACCATTTGCTGGATGGACAGCAAAAAATTAGTAGGTGGTGCCAAATATTTAGTACAGCATAATACCAACCGAGTTTTAGCCAAGATTGACAGTGTGAAAAATGTAATCGCTACTGATTATTCAGGGGTAACTCCAGCAAGTCAATTGGCTATAAATGAAATTGGTGAAGTAACCATCAAATTAAGTAAACCAATCTATTTTGATAGTTACACAGATAACAAATCAAATGGTGCTTTTATTTTGATTGACCCTGCAACAAACACGACAGCTGGCGTTGGATTTATAAAATAGGCAAGCATCCTAACCCCCAAAGGGGGAATTAGTGGGAATAACGATAGAATTAAAAAATTATTAACTAAATACTAGACTCGGCTCCCTCCCTTTTGGGGAGGGCTGGGGTGGAGCTTATGGAAAGTTTTAGAACCGAAATAGAGAATCCGATTGTTCAAAAGGACATTATCGATTTAGAAAGAAAAATTGCTTTATTCCGCGATGGAAAAATCGACGAGGAGCGTTTTCGTAGCTTGCGTTTAGCACGTGGTGTATACGGACAGCGTCAAGAAGGCGTGCAAATGATTCGTATCAAATTGCCTTTTGGTAAAGTGACCAGCGAACAATTACACCGTATCTGTAAAGTATCTGAAGAATATTCTACGGGACGCCTGCACATCACTACACGTCAGGATATTCAAATTCACTATGTGAGTTTAGACAGAACACCACAACTTTGGGCTGAGCTAGAGAAAGATGATGTAACGCTTAGAGAAGCTTGTGGGAATACGGTTAGAAATATTACGGCAAGTGAAACTGCAGGTATCGACCCAGACGAACCTTTTGATGTGTCTCCATATGCACACGCATTATTCGAATTTTTCTTGAGAAATCCAGTGTGTCAGGAAATGGGACGTAAATTCAAAATGTCTTTTTCTTCTTCTGATAAAGATACCGCTTTGAGCTATTTGCACGATTTAGGATTTATTCCAAAGATTGTCAATGGTCAAAAAGGATTTAAAGTATTGTTTGGAGGCGGTTTAGGATCTCAACCTAGTCACGCCGAATTATTGTCTGAATTCATTCCAGCCAATCAAATCATTCCCACCACAGAAGGAATTTTGAGAATTTTTGACCGTCACGGCGAAAGAGCCAAGCGATTAAAAGCACGTATGAAATTCTTGATCAAGGAAATCGGAAAAGAGGAGTTTTTACGTTTGGTGGAAGAAGAGAAAAAAGCCTTATCGCATCAAGTAGTTGAAATTGATACTACTCCTTTCGAAAAGGCAATTCCAGAACCATTGCTCAAGGCGCCAAAAGTTACGATTGAAGATACGGCAGCATTTGAAGCTTGGAAAAAAGCCAATGTTATTCCGCAAAAACAAGCGGGTTATGTGGCTATCGGAATTAAAGTAGCGCTAGGAGATTTTTATATTGACAAAGCAAGACAATTGGCTGATTTAATCAAAAATTACGCTACCAATGAACTGCGTTTTACATTACGTCAAGATATTTTAATTCGTCATATTAAGGAAGAAGATTTGCCTTTCTTCTACCAAGAATTGGCCAAATTAGATTTTGTTACGTTAGGCTACAACAGTACTGCTGACATCACTGCTTGTCCAGGAACAGATACGTGTAATTTAGGAATAGCGAGTAGTACCGGAATTGCCGTAGAACTAGAAAGAGTGTTGGCGACAGAATATCCACACTATGCCAATTCAAACGAGATTACAATCAAAATTAGTGGTTGTATGAATGCTTGTGGCCAACATAATATGGCCGAAATTGGTTTCCAAGGCATGTCTATCAATGCGGGTAAATTGGTGGCACCAGCCTTACAAGTATTATTAGGTGGAGGAAATTTAGGAAACGGACAAGGACGTTTTTCGGATAAAGTAATCAAAATCCCGAGCCGTCGCGGTCCAGAAGCCTTGCGATTGATTTTAAATGATTTTGAAGCCAATGCCAACGGTCAGTCCTTTTTGAATTATTATGATGCTAAAGGAGAGAAGTATTTCTATGAATTTTTGAAACCTTTGGCCGATGTAACCAATTTAACCGAAGCTGATTTTGTAGACTGGGGCAACGCCGATAATTATGTAAAAGCAGTTGGAGTGGGTGAATGTGCGGGTGTTGTGATTGATTTAGTAGCGACTTTATTATACGAAGCCAAAGATAAATTAACGTTTGCTCAAGAAGCTTACAACGATAAAAAATGGTCGGATGCGATTTACTTGGCTTATGCTGGATTTGTAAATGGAGCCAAAGCTTTGTTATTGGCCGAAAACCAAAAAACAAATCATCACGCAGGAATCATCGATTTGTTTGATACTGTTTTTGTAGAAACGAATAAAATTCAATTAGCCACCTCTTTTAAAGAATTGGTTTATAACATAAGAGAAAACGAACCTTCTGAAACTTTTGCCAAAGCATACATTGCCAATGCAATTGCATTTTTTAATACGGTTGAAGCCTACAGAGCAGTAGAGCTATCACAAGAATAAAACGGAATCGTATGAGCTATAAAATAACAGGTAATAGTTCTTCCTCCTTCCCTATTAATGAGGGGAGAAGTGGGGCTCCAAAAGTAACCTTAGTAGGTGCAGGTCCAGGTGATCCAGATTTGCTAACCATCAAAGGAGTTAGAGCTTTGGCGGAAGCGGATGTCGTTTTGTATGATGCCTTGGCCAATGAGGAGTTATTGGATTTTGCACCGAAGTCATCCATAAAAATATTTGTAGGTAAACGCAAAGGAAGTCACGCTTATTCCCAAGAACAAATTAATCAGTTAATTGTTGATAATGCCTTGACTTACGGTCACGTTGTTCGACTAAAAGGTGGTGACCCTTTTATTTTTGGGCGTGGAAGTGAAGAAATTGAGCACGTTGAAAGCTTTGGAATTCCTACCTTTGTCGTTCCAGGGATTTCATCATCAATTGCAGTTCCTGCTTATCAAGGGATTTCGTTGACAAAACGTGGGGTATCCGAAAGTTTTTGGGTAATTACGGGAACGACTTCGGATAGAAAATTATCTACTGATGTTCGGTTGGCAGCCCAATCAACCGCTACGGTGGTGATTTTAATGGGAATGAGTAAATTGGCGCAAATCGTAACATTGTTTCAAAACGAAGGGAAAGGCGAAACACCGATTGCCATCATTCAAAACGGAACAACTCCACAAGAAAGAATTGGAGTAGGAACTATTGAAACGATAGAAGCTGTTGTAGCAACGCATAATTTGAGTAATCCAGCCATCATTGTAATTGGCGAAGTGGTAAAAGAAAGCAATAAATTAAAAGGGTTTTACGAGGAATTTATCGTAGGGTCAGGTCGCGACCTGACCTAAATCTAGATAAGGAATGAATGATTTGTTCGCGACCTGACCTAAATAAACAAAAACCGTTAGGTTTTAACCTGACCCAACAAAATAAACAATGGAAAGAAACGAATTATATCCCGTATTTTTAAAACTACATCAATTCAATGTGTTGATTGTAGGTGGCGGAAATGTGGGGTTAGAAAAGTTGTCTTTTATGTTGAAATCAAGTCCAAATGCAAATGTTGAAGTGGTGGCAACAAGGTTTCTTCCCGAGTTGGAAGCCTTGGCCGAAAAACATCCTTCCGTACAATTGACTCAGGCGAAGTTCAAAAAGAAGATGCTCAAAAAACGCCATTTGGTGATTGCTTGCACGGATGATTTAAAGGTAAATAAGCGCGTGTATGATTTGTCCAGAAAGCGTTATTTGCTTTGTAATATTGCCGATACGCCCGATTTATGCGATTATTATTTGGGCGGAATTGTGACCAAAGGCAATGTGAAAATCGCCATTTCAACCAATGGAAAATCGCCGACAACTGCCAAACGATTGCGTGAATTTTTTGAAGAGGTAATTCCAGAAGATGTGAATACAATGGTCGAAAACCTGAATGAATATCGCAAAACGTTGAAAGGTAATTTTGAAGAAAAGGTGCAACGTATGAATGAAATCACCGAGGCATTAAAAAATAATAAATAATACCGTAGGGACAGGTCGCGACCTGTTCTTCATCACAATAAATAAAACACCCAAGTGATATTTATCACAAATCCTCAAATGAATTAATCGTTTATTTGAACACCGTAGAGACAAGTCGTGAACTGTCTGAACAAAATGAGTAAAAAAAGAAGTAATAAGTATAAATAAAAAAAAATGGTTAAAACAGATATATTAATAATAGGAGCAGGACCAACGGGGCTTTTTGCGGTTTTCGAAGCGGGATTATTAAAATTAAAATGTCATATTTTGGATGCTTTGCCACAGCCAGGAGGACAATTGGCCGAATTGTATCCTAAAAAACCTATTTATGATATTCCAGGATTTCCAGAAGTATTAGCTGGAGATTTGGTAGATAATTTAATGGAACAAATCAAGCAATTTGAGCCAGGTTTTACTTTGGGTGAGCGTGCAGAAACCATCGAAAAACAAGAAGACGGGACTTTCATTGTAACTTCTAATAAAGGGAAAAAATTCCACGCTCCAGTTATTGCTATTGCAGGAGGATTAGGAAGTTTTGAGCCAAGAAAACCTTTAATCGAAGACATCGAGTTTTACGAAGACAAAGGAATCAAATACTTTATCAAGAATCCAGAAAAATTCCGTGACAAGAGAGTGGTGATTGCTGGTGGTGGAGATTCTGCTTTAGACTGGAGTATTTTCTTGTCGAATGTAGCGTCAGAGGTAACTTTGATTCACCGTCGCAACGAATTCCGCGGCGCATTAGATTCGGTGGAGAAAGTGCAGGAACTGAAAAACGAAGGCAAAATCAAAATGATTACGCCAGGAGAAGTGGTTGGATTGAATGGAGCAGAGCGTTTAGAATCAGTAGATGTAGATATCGAAGGGGCTCACCGAAAAATTGAGTGCGATTACTTCATTCCACTTTTCGGATTGACACCCAAATTAGGACCTATCGGCGATTGGGGATTAGAAATCGAAAAAAACGCCATCAAAGTAAACAATGCTTTAGACTATCAAACCAACATTCCTGGGATTTTCGCCATTGGTGACGTAAACACCTATCCAGGAAAATTAAAATTGATTCTTTGCGGATTCCACGAAGCCACGTTAATGTGCCAAGCGGCTTACCAAATTATCAATCCAGGTAAAAAATATGTGATGAAATATACCACCGTTTCAGGTGTAGACGGTTTCGACGGTACTCGTAAAGAAGCGCCAAAAGCAGTGGTGAAAGCTATTGTATAGTTTCGTTTATTCCGTTTAAAGGTTTAAATTGTTTAAAAGTTTAAGTGTTGCGTCGATTCGGCGACAATCTTAAACAACTTTAAACAATTTAAACCTTTTTTTTAAACTCTTAAACTTCAAAAAAAACACTTGCAATTGTTAACCCTATGTCGTTACTTTGCACCGTTCCTATTTTTATTGAAAGTTATCACGAAAGGCGGAGGGAAAAGACCCGATGAACCCTTAGCAACCCTTTACTTTTTTAAAGAAGGTGCTACATTCTACCAAGCATAGCGCGGATAGATAACAACAAAATACAGTCTAGTATTTTTTCAAACCCCTTTCCCGATACATTTTTAATAATTGAATGAGCGCATCATTGGGGCTTTTTTGCCATCAACGTTCCCGCTATCCACTATATCTTTTTAAACCTGTCAGGTTTCTAAAACCTGACAGGTTTAAAAGGATGTCGTTGCTATCGGGGCTAAAGAGTTGGCAATAGGCTTATTTTGAAACAAAAAAGAAATGTATTCCCTCAAGCAGAGGCGTAACAGAAAATATAAATAAAAAAAGCTTTGCGCCTTAGCGTCTTAGCGGTAAATAAAAGTATGTCAACAATACAAGAAGAAATTAAAAAAAGAATTCTCGTGCTCGATGGAGCGATGGGAACAATGTTGCAACGCTACAATTTCTCCGAAGAAGATTTTCGTGGCGAACGATTCAAAGATTTTCCGCATCCGTTAAAAGGGAACAATGATTTATTGTCCCTCACGCAACCACAGGCCATCAAAGCCGTGCACGCTGCCTATTTTGAGGCAGGAGCGGATATTGTAGAAACCAACACTTTCTCAGGAACCACCATCGGAATGGCCGATTATCATTTGGAGGATTTGGTATACGAACTCAACTACGAATCCGCTAAACTAGCCCGAGAAGTAGCCGATGAATTCACTGCCAAAAATCCAGACCAACCGCGTTTTGTAGCGGGTTCCATCGGACCCACGAACAGAACCGCAAGTATGTCACCCGATGTGAATGACCCAGGATACCGTGCCGTAACTTTTGATGATTTACGTATCGCTTACAAACAACAAGTCGAAGCCTTATTGGATGGTGGTTGTGATATTCTTTTGGTAGAAACCATTTTCGATACTTTGAATGCCAAAGCGGCACTTTTTGCCATCGAAGAAGTCAAAGAAGAACGCAACATCGATGTGCCTATTATGGTTTCTGGAACCATCACCGATGCTTCAGGAAGAACCCTTTCTGGACAAACCGTTGAGGCTTTCTTGATTTCGGTTTCGCACATTCCGTTGTTGAGTGTAGGATTCAATTGCGCTTTGGGTGCCGATTTGCTCAAGCCGTATTTGCAGACTTTGTCGCATAACACTTCTTTCAATATTTCGGCGCATCCTAATGCAGGTTTGCCGAATGCCTTTGGAGAATACGACGAAACGCCAGAGGAAATGCAAGCTCAAATTCGTTCTTATTTAGAAGATAATTTAATCAACATCATAGGAGGCTGCTGCGGCACCACTCCAGAACATATCAAATTAATTGCCGATATCGCCAAGGAGTATAAGCCTAGAGTTTCTACTGCCGTGATGTAAAATATTGTTCCTGCAAGGTTTTTTTTAACCTTGTAGGTATTTAATTTAATAGACCTACAAGGTTTTGTAAACCTTGCAGGATGACAGAGTAAATTTAGTTGTTCCGCTCACACTAGCAGCATAAAAGTTCCGTAGGAACGACTCATTTTGTAGAAACGGATTTTAATCCGTTGGATGTAAGAGTGAAATTGATTCCGTTGTGAATTATAAAAACGGTATCGTTTTGTTGAAAAAAAAAAAGGTGTTGTATGCACAATACCGCGTGAGGGATAGTAGTGGAAAGCCCACAGACCAATGGAGTGTTAACGGAATTGGTCGAGGACTTGTAGCGGATAGCCCGGCCCTTGGGACACGCCCAAAATAAAAAAAGAAAACCCAGTTTCGTTTTGAAGCACGAGCTGGAGATAAAATATAGAATAGAAAATCACTTAGTGTCTAAGCCACTTAGCCACTGAGTAACTCAAAATAATGAAATGGCAGAAAAAAGAAGAAACCTAGTATTATCAGGATTGGAACCCCTAATCATCACGCCCGATAGCGTATTTGTGAATGTGGGGGAACGAACCAATGTGACGGGTTCGCGAAAATTTCTTCGATTGATAAAGGAAGAGAAATACGATGAGGCATTGGATATTGCGCGCCAACAAGTAGAAGGTGGCGCTCAGATTATCGATGTGAATATGGACGAAGGAATGTTGGATGGCGAATATGCCATGACCAAATTCCTGAATTTGATTGCAGCCGAACCGGATATTTCGCGTGTGCCGATTATGATTGACAGCTCGAAATGGGAAATCATTGAGGCGGGATTGAAAGTGGTGCAAGGAAAATGTGTCGTGAATTCGATTTCTTTGAAAGAAGGCGAGGAGCGATTCATTCATCACGCGAACTTAATCAAACGGTATGGTGCGGCGGTGATTGTGATGGCTTTTGACGAAGTGGGTCAAGCCGATAATTACGAAAGACGTATCGAAATTTGCCAGCGTTCGTATGATATTTTGGTGAACAAAGTACATTTTCCACCACAAGATATCATCTTCGATTTGAATATTTTCCCTGTGGCTACAGGAATGGAAGAACACCGCTTGAATGCCTTGGATTTCTTTAGAGGGACTAAATGGGTTCGTGAAAATTTACCGCACGCGCACGTTAGTGGTGGGGTGAGTAATGTGTCGTTTTCGTTTAGAGGAAACGATGTGGTGCGAGAGGCGATGCACTCGGTTTTCTTGTACCACGGTATTCAACACGGAATGACGATGGGAATTGTTAATCCCGAAATGTTGACGATTTATGACGACATTCCAAAAGATTTATTGGAACACGTAGAAGATGTGATTCTGGACCGACGTGATGATGCTACCGAGCGTTTGTTGGACTTTGCAGAAAATGTAAAAGGCGATGTAAAGAGCAACGAGAAAGCGGTACAAGAATGGCGTTCGGGTTCTTTACAAGACCGTATCACACACGCTTTGGTCAAAGGTATTGATGAATTTATAGAAGCCGATGTAGAAGAAGCACGTTTGGCCGCCGAAAAACCAATCGAAGTAATCGAAATCAACTTGATGGCTGGAATGAATGTCGTGGGCGATTTGTTTGGTTCGGGAAAAATGTTTTTGCCACAAGTAGTGAAATCGGCACGTGTAATGAAAAAAGCGGTGGCGTATCTGCTTCCGTACATAGAAGCTGCCAAGCAAGTTGGAGACAAACAAGGTAATGGAAAAATCCTGATGGCTACTGTAAAAGGGGATGTACACGATATTGGTAAAAATATTGTTTCAGTCGTATTGGCTTGTAATAATTATGAGATTGTCGATTTGGGTGTGATGGTGCCTCCAGAAAAAATTATCGCAGCAGCTATCGAGCACGAGGTAGATATAATTGGTTTGAGCGGTTTGATTACGCCCTCATTGGACGAAATGGTGTATTTGGCCAAAGAGCTGGACAAACGCAATATGAAAATCCCTGTAATGATTGGTGGAGCCACTACTTCGCGCGCGCATACCGCGGTGAAAATTGCGCCTCAATACAGAGAAACGGTAATTCACGTCAACGATGCTTCGAGGGCGGTAACTGTAGCGGGTAATTTATTGGACCATAATCGAAAAATATATGCGGCAGATATTCGTGCAGAATACGATGCATTTAGAGAAACATTCTTGAATCGTTCACGAGATAAAAATTTCTTGTCTATCGAGGATGCTAGAAAAAACAAATTGCAATTGGATTGGGATAAATTTACACCAGTACAACCCAAAGTAATTGGCAAACAAATCGTAGAAGTGGATTTGGAGACATTAGTGCCTTATATCGATTGGACGCCGTTTTTCAGAACTTGGGAATTATTCGGGAAGTATCCTGCAATTTTAACCGATGAGGTAGTGGGTGAACAAGCCACTTCGGTTTTTGCAGATGCACAAGCTATGCTGAAAGTAATTTTGGAGGAGAAAAAGTTAACAGCAAAAGGCGTTTACGGAATTTTCCCTGCGAATCAAATCAACGACGACGATATCGAATTGAGAGATGAAAACGGAAATCCATTGCAAACATTCTTGACTTTGCGTCAGCAAGCTCAGAAAACAAAAGGAGCGCCCAACATTGCTTTGTCTGATTTTATTGCGCCAAAAGATAGTGGTAAAGTGGATTATATGGGAGCGTTTTGTGTAACCACTGGTTTTGGAGTAGAGGAATGGGCTGCCGAGTTTGAGACAGCATTAGACGATTATAATTCGATTATGGTGAAGGCATTGGCCGATCGTTTTGCAGAAGCATTTGCCGAATATTTACACGAAAAAGTCCGCAAAGAATTTTGGGGCTATGCCGCTGATGAGGATTTAAGTAAAGAGGACTTGATTGAAGAATCGTATAAAGGAATCCGTCCAGCACCAGGATATCCAGCTTGTCCAGACCATTTAGAGAAACCGACGATTTGGAAATTATTGAACGTTGAAGAAGAAATCGGGGTGACTTTGACAGAAAGTATGGCGATGTGGCCTGCTTCGTCTGTTTCCGGTTATTATTTTGGAAATCCCGAAAGCAAGTATTTTGGACTTGGAAAAATAAAAGAAGACCAAGTAATTGATTATGCCAAACGAAGAAATGTTTCGACCGATGTAGCAATGAAATGGTTGAATCCGAATATAGCTGATTAAAAAATGTTTATAGTTGTTGGTTTATAGTTTATGGTTTTGGAATCAGAACTAACAACAACAAACAATGAACAATAAACTTGTAGTATGAAAGTAACACAACATATAGAAAACGCCAAAGGAGAAACCTTGTTTTCTTTTGAAATTATTCCGCCACAAAAAGGCAAAAGCATTCAGGAATTATACGATAACATCGATCCGTTGATGGAGTTCAAGCCACCATTTATTGACGTGACCACTTCTCGTGAAGAGTTTATCTACGTAAATAAAGGGAACGGGTTATTAGAAAAGAAGTTGACAAGAATGCGTCCCGGAACTTTGGGGATTTGTGCATCAATCAAACATAAATACAACGTGGATACCGTGCCGCACGTGCTTTGTGGAGGTTTTACAAAAGAAGAAACAGAATATTTGTTGGTGGATTGTCATTACTTAGGCATTGATAATGTGATGGCTTTGCGTGGTGATGCGATGAAAGATGAACAATCGTTTGTGCCCACCAAAGGAGGTAATAAATATGCTTCCGATTTAGTAAGTCAAATTTATCAATTGAACCAAGGGAAGTATTTACACGAAGTAATGGATATTGATAACAAAGCCGATTTCTGTATTGGGGTGGCGGGTTATCCTGAGAAACATTTGGAAGCACCTTCTTTGCAAACCGATTTGAAACGTCTTAAAGAAAAAGTAGATGCAGGCGCGGATTATGTGGTGACTCAAATGTTTTTTGATAATGCAAAGTATTTCGAGTTTGTAGCCAAAGCCAGAGAAATGGGCATTACGGTTCCGATTATTCCAGGGATAAAACCTATTGCGGTAGAAAGACATTTGCAAGTGTTGCCACAAATTTTCCGTATCGATTTGCCAGAAGATTTAATTGCAGCGGTAGAAAAATGTAAAAACAATGCCGAAATCCGCCAAGTTGGAATCGAATGGGCAATCCAACAATCTATTGAATTAAAAGCCGCTGGTGTTCCTGTTTTGCATTATTATTCTATGGGGAAATCAGAAAATATCAGACAAATTGCTAGTCACATTTTTTAATTAAAGGATTATATTATTTCAATTGAAAGTACTCGATGGGCTTTTTGCTTGTCGGGTATTTTTTTAGTATTTAAGTAACGGTTAATTTTTTATTTAATTCTAAAATATTGTTAAGTAAGAGTTCTACATTTGCAGTTCCAAAAAGAGGTGTTCTTTTTGACTAAAACTTACTTTTCGATGAGTCTAAAAATAAAAATCAATAGAATAAGAAGAAGTGTTATGCAAAGCCTAACAAGTGGTCTTGGCAAATCTTCGAATGTAAATAAAGGAACAATTAATCCACAACAAGTAAAAAGAGTCTTGATTTCGAGACCCAATCACCGTTTAGGAAACTTGTTGCTAATTACACCTTTGGTACAAGAAGTACAAAATCTTTTCCCGAATGCAACTATTGATGTTTTTATAAAAGGGAATCTTGGTCCAATTGTTTTTGAAAATTTCACAAATGTAAATCAGATTATTCGTTTGCCTAAAAAACATTTTGACGAATTAGGAAACTATATGAAGGGCTGGTTGAAACTGAAGAAGAACAAATACGATTTGGCCATCAATGCAGATAAAAATTCTTCGTCAGGTCGCTTATCTATTCAGCTTGTAGACGCAAAATTTAAGTGTTTTGGGGAGCTAGAAACTGATCTTTCCAGTCAATTCTCTGACTATGCTCATATTGCAAAGTATCCTGTGTATGATTTACGTCATTTTCTTGCTTCGGTAGGGATGAACGTATCGAATACACCAATTCCTAATTTGCTTTTGCAATTAAGTCCTGAAGAAGTAGCTAAAGGGAAAGCACTTTTGGATGCCATTGTTCCAGCATCTAAAAAAACGATTTGTCTTTTCACTTTTGCCACGGGAGCCAAATGTTATTCGGTGGAATGGTGGGCCGTTTTTTATGAAAGAATCTTAAAAGAATTTCCAGACTACAATGTTTTGGAAGTGTTGCCTGTAGAGAATGTGTCGCAAATACATTTTGCTGCGCCAACCTATTACAGCAAAGACATCAGAGAAATTACGGCATTTTTTAAAAACACAGCTGTTTTTGTGGGGGCTGATAGCGGAATGATGCACTTGGCTAGTGCCGCTCAATTGCCAGTAGTTGGTTTGTTTTCGGTTACCAAAACAGATAAATATGCACCTTACGGAACAAAAAGTGTTGCAATCAATACTAACGAAACTACTATTGACGATTGGATTCAAGCGATAAAAGATAGTTTGGAGTAACTAGTGAATAGTGATTAGTCCTTAGTTTTGATTACTAATCACTAGGGACTAACCACTACTTAGTAATCTCCCTAAATACCGCTTCTAGATTTTTGTTTTTCTGGTTGAGTTGCAAGGTTTTTAAACCATTGTCGTGAGCGAAATCGAATACGGTTGGACGCATATCTTGACTCGATAAAAAAGTCAGTTCCCATAGATAATCACTGTTTTTGATGAATGATTTTAAATGTGGAATGGCGTTAATTTGGTCTTCGGTTACTTTTAAATCAAATTCTACTTCTATGACTTGTTCTTTGTCGGCGGCAATCAAAACTTCTAATTTTTTGTCAGCGACAATTTTTCCTTTATCAATAATAATGACACGGTCGCAGATGGCTTCTACTTCTTGCATAATATGAGTAGACAGAAAAACGGTTTTGTCTTTCCCCACGTTTTTAATCACATTTCGAATCTCAACCAATTGATTCGGGTCTAAACCTGTGGTGGGTTCGTCAAGAATGAGTACTTCTGGATTGTGCAATAAGGCATTGGCTAATCCCACACGCTGACGATATCCTTTGGAGAGTTGTCCTATTTTTTTATGACTTTCGGGAGTCAATCCTGTCAATTCAATTACTTCTTGAATGCGAGAGGAGGGGACTTTGTATACATCGGCGTTGAAAGCCAGATATTCTCTAACATACAAATCCAAATACAACGGATTGTGTTCTGGTAAATAGCCAATGATTTTTTGTACTTCTTTGGTGTCTGAAATGACATTTTTATCGTTTACTAGTGCTACGCCTTCATCAGCCGCTAGATAAGTGGTCAATATTTTCATCAAAGTAGATTTTCCTGCACCATTTGGACCAAGAAAACCAACGATTTCTCCTTTTTTTACAGAAAAAGTAATCGAGTCTAATGCTTTTTGAGCACCATAGCTTTTTGATAAATTTGTAACTTCTATAGACATAAGAATGATTTTGTTGCAAAAGTAAACAGAAAATAATGGAGTCCTAAAACAAATCATAAATAATGTTTTCTTTTTTTTATCAATATGGTAGTTGAAATTTTTTGTTTTTATGAATGATGGAGTAATATGGTATGATTCTTGTTAAAATATTATTAAATACTAAAAATATAACAAATGAAAAAATCTGTACTAATTATTGCTTTGGCTATGTTTAGCTATTCAAACGCTCAAAAAGGAACAATTTTAGTTTTAGGAAATGTAGGTTATTTTTCTGAAAAGCTAACAAATTCGGGTACTGCTTGGAATAAAAGTTTTAATTTTTCTCCAAAAGTCGGGTTTCAATATAATGATAACATAACAGTGGGTGTTGAAAGTTCAATTACAAACTCAAAAAACACATACAATACTAGTAATGTTGAATATAAAACGAATTATTTTTCAGTTGGAGCTTTTGGCCGTTATTCTAAACCGATAGGTGGAATTTTTTCTGCGTATGCTGATTTAGGAATCGGTTATCATAATGCAAAGCAAAGGCAATATAATGAAGGACTTGATCCATTTACGTTTATAAAAAATGGTGTTGGATTTTATGTTGGTATCACTCCAGCTCTTTTTTTAAATATTAATAAAGGATTTGGTATAAATTTTAATCTTGGAAGTATAGGTTACAGTACTATTAACTACGATGATTCAGTAAATGACGAACGTAGGTTTAATTTTAGTTTTGGGCAAGCATTTAGTGTTGGCATTTCAAAAAACTTCTAAAAAAGTTTAAAAATTTTCATAAAAATATTGATTTGTTAATTCATAATCATTATTTCAGCCTTTCACAATCTGAGTGATACTTATAATTTGTGCTTTTTTAAAAAAAAATCTCACAAGATTTCTATATTTACTTTAAACTTGAAGTTATGAGCGAAGACAAAACAAATTCTTTTTTAGAAAATTACAGCAGTATCCTATTGCTTTTGGGTGGTATTGTACTTGGTAGTATGGCTGGATTGCTTTTTGGTAAAGGCATTGAGGTAATAAAACCGTTGGGCGATATCTTTCTTAATTTACTTTTTACTGCTATAATTCCATTGGTGATTTTTACCATAGCATCTTCAATTGCTAATTTGCAAAAAACAGACAAGCTTGGTAAACTTTTTGGAGTTGTTTTGGTGGTTTTTTTAGTAACAGTGATTATCTCAGCCATCGTAATGATTATCGGGATTTTTATTTTTCCTGTTGATCAGGCTGTTTTTTTAGCAAAATCTTCTTTGGTCACTACTCATAATAGTACAACAGATTCGCCCGTTACCCAGCTGTTAACGGTGAATGATTTTTATGAAATTTTGTCGCGTAAGAATATGTTGGCGTTGATCTTTTTTTCTTTTTTATTAGGTTTTGCTACTTTGAATGCTGGCGAAAAAGGTAAAGATTTTGCTAAATTTTTGCATTCGGCGAACGAGGTGATGAAACAGTTGTTGGTAATCATTATGAAAGGAGCTCCTGTTGGGCTTGGGGCCTATTTTGCGTATCAGGTTGGGATTTTTGGGCCTCAGCTTTTTGGAGCTTATGCGAAACCACTAGCCGTTTATTATGGGATGTGTACTTTTTACTTCATTGTATTCTTTACTATTTATGCTTTTTTTTCGGGAGGGCTATTAGGAGTGAAAGTGTTTTGGAAAAACAATATCACACCTTCCTTTACAGCAATAGGAACTTGCAGTAGTATTGCCACAATTCCAGCCAATCTTGAAGGGGCTCAACAAATGAAAATCCCTGCTTATATTCTAAATTTGGTAATTCCTTTGGGAGCGCCTTTGCATAAAGACGGTTCTAGTATGTCGTCTATTGTAAAAATAGCCGTAATTTTTGCTATTTTTGGTAAGGATTTCACAGATCCGATTACGATTCTAACAGCCATTGCTATTACCATTATTGTTTCGGTTGTAGAAGGAGGGATTCCAAACGGAGGTTATATCGGTGAAATTTTAGCCATTACCATTTATGGTTTTCCAATGGAACAAGCCTTGCCCGCAGCTATGATTATTGGAACACTAGTCGATCCCATTGCGACTTTGCTCAATGCCAATGGCGATTTAATATCGGCAATGATGGTGACTCGAATCGTTGAAGGTAAAAAATGGCTTTTACGTGAAAATGAAATCAATTAAATTAAATCATACAAAAAATGAAAAAAATTAGTTTAGGATTGTTGGTGCTTTTTGGACTTACGGCTCAAGCTCAGAGTGGGATTCAAAAAAGCGAGGTTACTCGGATAGAAACGGAATTGTCTTCGGATGCAATGGAAGGGCGTGCTTTGTTTACACCAGGTATCGAAAAAGCGTCTGTTTTTATCGAAGGAGAGTTCAAACGAATTGGATTGACATACTATAAAGAATTACAATCCTATCGCCAAGATTTCTTAATCAAAGATAAAAAGGCCAATAATGTGATTGGAATTATTCCAGGGAAATCAAAGCCAAATGAATATGTTATTTTTTCAGGACATTACGACCATTTAGGAATGAAAGAGTCTGGCGATGACAAAGTTTTTAATGGTGCAAATGATGACGCTTCTGGAATTACAGCCGTAATTACTTTGGCCGAATATTTTAAAAAGAAAAACGATAACGCACGAACACTTATTTTTGTAGCATTTACGGGTGAAGAAACGGGAGGTTACGGTTCTGCTTTTTTCTCAAATTCTATCAATGCAGACGAAGTGGTAGCGATGTTCAATATAGAAATGATTGGAACCGATAGTAAATGGGGCAAAAATTCAGCCTATATTACAGGATTCGAGCGGTCTGATTTTGGAACTATTTTGCAAAAGAATTTGGTAGGTTCAGGATTCAATTTTTATCAAGACCCGTATCCACAAGAACAATTGTTTTACCGTTCAGATAACGCAAGACTAGCGGCTTTAGGGGTTCCTGCTCATACTATTTCTACTTCTAAAATGGATGTGGAGCCGAATTATCATAAATTAAGTGACGAAATAAGTACTTTGGATATGGATAATATGACGGAGATTATAAAGTCGAT
This sequence comes from Flavobacterium sp. UM26, assembly GCF_057922445.1. NCBI lineage: Bacteria > Pseudomonadati > Bacteroidota > Flavobacteriia > Flavobacteriales > Flavobacteriaceae > Flavobacterium > Flavobacterium myriophylli. The sequence continues at coordinate 233,790 of NZ_JBVHCY010000004.1, forward strand.
TGCCATCAGTTCTCAAACCATAATTAGTGGGAAAGATACGCCATCAAGGGTTCCAAAAATGAAAAAATAGCTTTTTGGCTTTCAAAACAGAAGAAGTATCAATAAAAAAACAGACTTTGCTGTGAACTTTTTTATCGAATTGTTAATTGAAAATCAATTTCACAAAGAATTCCTTTTTTGTTAGGGATTAATGCTATTTTTTTTGATGCCTTTAAAATAAGTTTTTATCTTTGCCAAAGAATTTATTGAAAATCAGAACACAAAATGTTAAATAACCGTTTTTACTTTAGCTATACTTTTTATTTCTTCTTTGAGAAGTAAGGATTGTGCTATGGTTATTTGAAAGACAAAAAGAAACAAATAAAACTACAATACAATCCTGATGAAAATCAGGATTTTTTTTTTGAATATATGAGAACAAAAATTGCAATTCAGGGGATAAAGGGGTCATTTCATCATCAGGTAGCTAAAGATTATTTCTACCAAAATGTGGCTGTAGATGAATGCTTGTCCTTTGAAGAATTAGTAGATAGCTTGTTGAAGGGAGATAGTGATCAAGCGGTAATGGCTATCGAGAACTCCATCGCGGGACCGATTATTCCAAATTATGCACTAATCGACAAGAATAATTTGCATATTATTGGGGAACATTACTTGGATATTATTCAAAATTTAATGGCCTTACCAGGACAAAAAATTGAAGATATTCAAGAAGTACATTCGCATCCGATGGCATTATTGCAATGTATGGACTTCTTGAAAAAATACCCTAACATCAAATTGGTTGAGGATAAAGATACGGCGGAAACAGCTCGCAGAATCCACGAAAATCAAATCAAAGGAATTGCGGCAATCGCTAGTGAAACGGCTGCTGAGATGTATAATTTAGAGATTATCGCGCCTTCGATTCAAACCATCGAGAACAATATGACTCGATTTGTGATACTCAAGAAAGAGAATTCTTTTGTTTCCGAAGACGAAATCAATAGAGCTTCCATCAAGTTTGAATTGGACCATAAACGCGGAAGTTTAGCCGCTGTTTTGAATGTAATGAGCGATTGTAAACTCAATTTAACCAAAATACAATCTTTGCCGAAAATAGAAACTCCTTGGAAATATTCTTTTTTTGTAGATGTGACTTTTGACAAGTATGAAGATTACGCCAAGGCGAAAGCATTAGTTTCGATTATGGCGCATTATTTTAAAGTTCTGGGTGAGTATAAAAATACAAAGCCATTACTTGAATCTCCAAACTAGAAAATAAAAAATTCCAATTTAGAATAAAGCTAAAAAAAATGATAACAACTGCCCAACGTTTATCGATAGTTGAAGAATATTACTTCTCCTCAAAGTTAAGAGAAGTGCGCCAATTGGCTGCCGAAGGAAAACCTGTAATCAATATGGGAATTGGTAGTCCTGATTTAAAACCTGCTGCTGCCGTGATTGCCGCAATGACTGCTGCGATGCAAGACGAAAATGCACATCAGTATCAAAGCTATCAAGGGTTGCCAGAATTAAGACAAGCTATGGCTGATTTTTATGAGCGTAATTATCAAGTGGGCCTAAATAGCACTACTGAAATTTTGCCTTTGATGGGTTCTAAAGAAGGAATTATGCACATTTCGTTAGCCTTTTTGAATGAAGGCGATGGTGTTTTGATTCCAAATCCTGGGTATCCGACCTATACTTCGGTAACCAATTTAGTAGGTGCGGTGCCACTATATTATGACTTGAAAGAAAGTACCAATTGGGAACCAGATTTTGAGGCTTTGGAAAAAATGGATTTGTCTAAAGTAAAATTAATGTGGATTGGTTATCCGCATATGCCTACAGGTGCCAGAGGAAATTTGGCTTTGTTTGAAAAACTGGTGGCTTTTGCTCAAAAACACAATATTCTTTTGGTCAATGATAATCCGTATAGTTTTGTTTTGAATGACCAACCTATGAGTTTGTTGCAAGTTGAAGGGGCGAAAGAAGTAGCGTTGGAGTTGAATTCGTTGTCCAAAACATTCAATATGGCAGGATGGCGTGTAGGAATGGTTTCTGGAAATGCTGCCTGCATTGATGCCGTATTGAAAGTAAAAAGTAATATGGATAGCGGAATGTTTTACGGCATTCAAAAAGGGGCTATTGCGGCTTTGCAGAGTGAGGCTTCTTGGTTCGACGAAATGAATGCGATTTACGCAAAACGCAGAATTTTAACCGAAGCATTGGCAGAGAAATTAGGTTGTGAGGTGTACAAAGAAGGCGTTGGATTGTTTGTTTGGGCGAAGCTTCCAGCAGGAATTACATCGGCGGAGGATTTTATCGATAAGATACTGTATGAGAAATACATCTTTATTACTCCAGGAACTATTTTTGGTTCGAATGGCGAAGGGTACATCCGATTTGCTTTGTGTGTAAAAGAAGAAAAAATTGAAGAAGCGATAAATAGATTTTAGATTGTTGATTAACGATATTTAGATTTCAGATTGTCTTCAAGATTTTTGAAATTGTGTTAAGAAACTGAAGCCCTAGCCCTGATAGTAGCGGCATCCTATTGTGGCGGGGTTCGCCACAATAGATATAGCGGATAGCAGGATTAGCTAATAATAAAAATAATAATGAATATACACGTAATAGGAATAGGTTTGATTGGAGGTTCGATGGTGTTGGATATAAAAGCGGTACACCCAGAAGCGACTATTTACGGAATGGATAAAAATGAAACCCATTTGCAAGAGGCGATGGCGCTTGGGGTTGTGGAGAAAGTGGCTACGATGCAGGATTTGGCCGATGCGGATTATGTTATTGTTTCGGTTCCTGTGGATGTGGCGTTGCAAGTGTTGCCCGAAGTTTTAAATCATATTGGCGAAAATACCATTGTTTTTGAAGTGGGTTCTACCAAATTGCCTATTTGTGAGGCGGTAGCGAATCATCCAAGAAGAAGAAATTATATTGCCACGCATCCTATTGCTGGAACGGAATTTTCGGGACCATCAGCGGCTATTAAAGGATTGTTTCAAGGAAAAACAAATATCATTTGTGAGGTGGAGAAAACGACCTTTAAGCTGCAAGAAAAAGCCATCGAATTGTTCAAAGAGTTAGGAATGCGCATTCGCTATATGGACCCAAAGTCGCACGATAAACACATTGCTTACGTATCGCATTTGTCGCACATTAGTTCGTTTATGTTAGGAAAAACGGTTATCAATAAAGAGAAGGACGAACAAGATATTTTTGATATGGCGGGTTCTGGTTTTGAGAGCACCGTGCGTTTGGCCAAGAGTTCACCAGCGATGTGGACGCCTATTTTTAAACAAAACAAAAAGCACGTAGTAAAAAGTTTGGAAGAGTATATTGCTAATTTGACGCAGTTCAAAGACTTGTTGAAAAGCGAAGAATACGATGCGATTTTTGATGAAATGCAGAGTGTGAATAAAATTAAGGCCATTTTGAATGGAATGAATACCAAAAAATAGCCAGAGGAGAACAGAATTAACACAAGAAACTATAGAATAATTTTAAAGATTAAAAACTAAAAAAATGGAAAACAAGAAAGAAATGAGAAATTGGTTGGAAGCGTTCAATTTGACGCATCCATTGGTGATAGCAGGACCTTGTAGCGCAGAAACAGAAGAGCAAGTATTGAAAATTGCACACGAATTGAAAGATTCTGATGTAAGTGTGTTTAGAGCTGGAATTTGGAAACCAAGAACACGTCCAGGTGGATTTGAAGGTGTTGGAGAAATAGGATTGAAATGGTTGAAAAAAGCCAAAGCTGAAACAGGTTTGTTAATGGGAACCGAAGTGGCTACTGCTGCACACTGTAAATTGGCTTTAGAAAATGATATTGATGTATTATGGGTTGGAGCAAGAACTACAGCTAATCCGTTTGCGGTTCAAGAAATTGCTGATACCTTGAAAGGCACAGATAAAATCGTTTTGATTAAGAATCCAGTGAACCCAGATTTAGCTTTGTGGTTGGGGGGTGTTGAGCGTTTGCATATGGCTGGCATTGAAAAATTAGGGGTGATTCACCGTGGTTTTTCTACTTACGAAAAAACAAAATACAGAAACATTCCAGAATGGCAAATTGCGATTGAATTGCAAAATAAATTCCCTGATTTGCCATTGATTATTGACCCTTCTCACATTACAGGAAATCGTGATATGATTCTTGAAGTGACGCAAGAAGCTTTGGATTTGAATTATGACGGAATGATTATCGAAACTCACACAGATCCTGATAACGCTTGGAGTGATGCTGCACAACAAGTTACGCCAGACGCTTTGAAACAAATCTTCAAAGATTTGAGAGTAAGAAAGCAAATCGATGTTTCGGATGAGTTTATGACTAAAATGAGTAAATTAAGAGCGAATATCGATGTGTTAGACGCTAATTTATTGGAGCTTTTGAGTAAAAGAATGAAAGTGGCCGTAGAAATTGGTCAGGTGAAAAAAGAAGCGAACGTGGCGGTTTTACAAAACAATCGTTGGAATGAGATTTTAGGAAAAATGATTTTGGAAGGAGAAAAGAAAGGACTTTCGGAAGAGTTTGTTTTAAAAATGTTCAAAGCGATTCACCAAGAAAGTATCAACAAACAAGATAAAGTATTGAATTCGTAAAAGGATTTTATAAAGCTTAGTTTTTTTAATTTCTGATTTAAATCCCAAGACCTTGTTTTGGGATTTTTGTTTGTTATGAGTCGTCTAAATTCAATTATCTTTGCAAACATTTAAAACTAAAATCTGAAAATGACAGGAACCGTTTATAAATCTACAGGAAGTTGGTACACCGTGAAATCCGATCAAGGCGATTTTATTGAGTGCAGGATGAAAGGGAAGTTCCGAATGAAAGGAATTAAAAGTACCAATCCCATTGCAGTAGGCGATGTAGTAGATTATGAATTGGAACAAACTTCGGATACCGTTACGGGTACTATACATCATATTCACGACCGTAAGAATTACATTGTTCGAAAATCAGTGAATTTATCGCATCAAATGCATATCATTGCTGCTAATATCGACCGTGTTTTTCTGTTGATTACCATCAACAATCCTCCAACCACGTTTAGTTTTATCGATAGATTTTTGGTTACCGCCGAAGCCTATGGTATTGAGACTATTTTGGTTTTTAATAAAATTGATACTTTAGACGATGTTACCTTAGATGATCAATTGTATATGCAACACGTTTATCAGGAAATAGGGTATCAATGTTTGCGCGTTTCGGCTGCTGAAGGTAAAGGGGTCGAAGCGTTGAAGGAATTAATGATTGGGAAAACAAGTATGTTCTCGGGGCATTCAGGTGTAGGTAAATCGACTTTGGTTAATGCTTTGGAGCCGAGCTTGGATTTGAAAACCAAGAATATCTCCGAGCAAAGCAAGCAAGGTCAGCATACCACCACTTTTGCAGAGATGTATGATTTGTCTTTTAATGCTAGTATTATTGACACTCCAGGTATCAAAGGATTTGGAATTGTAGATATGGAGCCTCAGGAAATTAGTGATTATTTCCCTGAGTTTTTTAGATTGAAAGAACAATGCAAGTTCAACAATTGTTTGCATAAAGAAGAACCACATTGTGCTATAAAAGCAGCTTTGGAAAAAGATGAAATCGCTTGGTCACGTTATAATAGTTACCTTAAAATCCTTGAAGGCGACGACGAACATTACCGCACCGATGTGTACGATGAAGATAGAAAAGCTAGCGATAAAACGAGGGAGTAAAGCCCTCTGCCCCCAAAAGGAGGGACTTTAATCTTTGTGAAAATGCGCTTTGCTGAGTATTTTTTTTAATATTTTAGAAATGAATCATTATATGAATAATAATCAAGTTGTACTTGTAAGTGCAACTTTAATTCCCCCTTTGGGGGTTAGGGGGCTATGAGAGTCGTAATCCAAAGAGTAACGAATGCCTCAGTAACAGTTGAGAGCAAAGTAGTAGCCGAAATCCAAAAAGGGCTATTGATTTTTGTGGGCATAGAAGAAGCCGATACCCAAGAAGATTTAGATTGGCTAGTGACCAAAATTACGCAGCTTCGAATATTTAATGATGAAAATGAGGTAATGAACCTTTCTATTCAAGATATTGGTGGCGATGTGCTTGTGGTTAGTCAGTTTACACTTCACGCGGCTACCAAAAAAGGGAATCGCCCTTCGTATATAAAAGCCGCAAAACCCGATATCGCCATTCCTATGTATGAGCGTTTTGTAAAAGCCTTAGAGAGTAAATTAGGAAAAAAAGTGCCCACTGGTATTTTTGGTGCGGATATGAAGGTTTTATTGTTAAATGATGGGCCAGTAACTATCCAAATTGATTCAAAAAATAAAGAATAATTTATTTTTTTATTAAGAGAATTACAATATATTTGAGTACCACAAATTAAAATCAGAAAAACAAATTCAATTGCTTCAGCTGTAAATAGTTGAGGCTTTTTATTTTTAAATTAATTTGTTAACCCCATCTGATTTTATGAATCGTAAGTTATTTTTGTTTGTTTTTTTGTTCCTTTTCTCATTTTGTGTACGAGCCCAAGAAGCTAAATATGAGGTATCGTCCATTCCTGATAGTTTAAAAACCAATGCGAATGCAGTACTTCGATTAAGCGAACTTACGATTGATATTCTTTCTCAAAGAAAAATGCTGATTAAAACCAAGCGAGTAGTAACTGTGCTGAATGAAGCGGGAATGAGTGCTTTGGATGCCTATGCTCATTATGATAAATCGACGAGTATTTCTAGCATACAAGCAAGGATAGTAGATGCTACAGGAAATGAACTAAAAAAGTTCAAAAGAAAAGATTTCAAAGATCATAGCGCAGTTGATGGTGGTACAATTTTTTCGGACAACAGAGTGTTGTATTTAGAGTATACACCTATCAATTATCCGTTTACAATGGTTTTTGAATGCGAAACAGAAACTTCTACTACTGCTTTTATTCCGCAATGGTTTCCTTTACCCGATTATTTATTGGGTGTTGAAAAAAGTGTTTTGAATGTAACCTTCCCAAATAACTTAGGGTTTAAGAAAAAAGAAAGTAATTTTTCGAACAAGAATATCCAAAAAACACTCGACACAGCCACTCAACTGAGTTATACTGCTGCCAATTTGATGGCAATGAAACAAGAGGATTATAGTCCTTATTTTTACGATATTTTGCCAAGAGTAATTATGGGATTAGAATCTTTTCATCTAGAAGGAGTTGATGGTAATGCCAAAACGTGGGAGGATTTTGCTAAGTGGTATTCTAGTAAAATTTTATCAGGAACAATTGATTTACCCTCGACAACTGTTGCTAAAATAAAAGAGTTAGTAGGAACAGAGCAAGACCCTATAAAAAAGGCCAAAATTGTATATGAATTTGTACAGCAAAAAGTACGTTATATCAGTATTCAAGTCGGAATTGGAGGATGGAAACCTATGCTAGCTTCGGATGTAGATCGCTTAGGATATGGGGATTGTAAAGCTTTGACCAACTATACTCAAGCCTTGTTAAAAGCAGTAGATGTGCCTTCTTATTACACCATTTTGTACGGCGATAGAAAGCGAATTAATATCGATGCCGATTTTGTTTCAATGCAAGGCAATCACATTATTTTGACGATTCCTGTTGGCAATCAATATACTTGGTTAGAATGTACTAGTCAAACCACGCCCTTTGGATATCAAGCCGATTTTACAGATGACCGAGATGTTTTGATTATCAAACCTGATGGGGGGCAAATTGTTCACACCAAAATATATCCAGCCAATGAGAATTCGCAATTGAGTAAAGGTTCTTATACGATAGCCTCTAATGGAGATTTTTCGGGCGAAATTCAAATCGTCTCTCAAGGAACCCAGTATGGCGATAAAGAGCAAGTAGAGCACTTGCAACCCGATCAAAAAGAAAAGCATTACAAAGAATTCTGGGACGATATCAATAATTTAAAAATTGATAAAATTACCCATGAGAACAATAAACAGGAGATTCGTTTTACGCAAATTGCTAAGTTATCTGCCACAAAATATGGGACATTTACTGCCGATAAAATGATGGTAACTGTAAATGCTTTTAATCGTATTTCAAGTGGTGTAAAACGAATCAGAAATCGAAAAACGCCTTTCGAAATTGCGCGTGGTTTTTATGATGAGGATGAAATTACCATCCATTTACCTTCAGATTTCGCTTTAGAATTTATTCCACCAGCCTTTGAAAGTAAAACCAAATTTGGAACTTACTCCATTTCTTTAACCAAAAAAGAGGAGCATACTTTGATCTATAAAAGAGTTTTATTGGTCAATACTGGAAAATATACCAACAAAGAGTATGATGAATACCGTCTTTTTATGGAAAAAGTGAGTCAAAACGATAACAACAAAATTGTCCTAACCAAAACCCTTTAATTTTTATGAAAATTACCAAAATTATTATCTATTCATTTGTTTTCTTACTCAATCTTACTTGTTTAGCGCAAAACTTTGAATTAGGAAAAGTTTCTATAGCTGAGCTTGAAGAAAAACATCATCCAAAAGATACATCGGCAGTAGCAGCCATGTTGTTTAAAAAGGGGAAAACTTCTTTTGAGTATTCGCAAGAGAATGGTTTTATGTTGCAAACTGTTGTAAAGGTTAGGATTAAGATTTATAAAAAAGAAGGATATGATTGGGCTAACAAAGCAATAAATTATTCAATAGATTCGTCGCCCAAAGAGTCATTAGATTTTTCAGATGCGGTGACTTATAATTTGGTTAATGGAAAAATTGAGAAAACAAAATTAAAAAGCGATGGTATTTTTGTTGAAAAAATCAATAAGTATTGGAATAGAAAAAAAATCACAATGCCTAATGTGAAGGAAGGTTCTGTGGTAGAATATGAGTATACTATTAGGACGCCCAATAAAGTGCATCCAAGAGATTGGGATTTTCAAACTGCTATTCCAGTAAACTATTGTGAGTATAAGATCTCAATTCCAGAATACTATAGTTATAACACCACCACAAAAGGTTTTGTTACTCCCAAAACAAATTCAGTAAAGAATAATAAGTCTATAGTACTTACATCAAAAACGAATTTTTCAAATAACACTTATACATATATGGAAACTGTTACTACTTATGTAACAGAACATCTTCCAGCAATGAAAAATGAGAGTTTCGTCAATAATATTGATAATTACACAAGTAGTTTGGTTCAAGAATTAGCAACTATTCAATTCCCAAGTGAACCCATTAAATCTTATGCAACCAATTGGAATTCTGTGGTTAAGACAATTTATGAATATGATGACTTTGGCCCAGAATTAAAAAAAACAGGCTATTTTGAAGATGAAATTAAAGCCTTAATTGCTCCTTTGAATTCTCCAGAAGAAAAGATTACGGCAATTTTTACTTATGTAAAGAATAATGTAAAATGGAATGGTCTTTATGGATTCTATTGTGAGCAAGGTGTAAGAACTGCTTTTAAAAATAAAACAGGCAATGTTGGAGATATTAACTTGATGCTTACGGCTATGTTACGTTTTGCAGGGATAGAAGCCAATCCAGTCTTGGTGAGTACAAGAGATAATGGTATTGCTTTATTCCCAAGTAGAACTGCTTTTGATTATGTAATTGCTGCGATCGAGAGCTCCAACGGATTGATTTTGCTAGATGCTACAGAGGCTAATTCGATACCAAATGTACTTCCAACTCGTGATTTAAATTGGTTTGGACGTTTAATAAGAAAAGACGGTTCTTCTTCAGAAGTAGACTTGATGCCAAAAACATTGTCTAATGATGTCGTAACGATGAGTTATGCTGTAGAGCCTACTGGAAGAGTTAGTGGCAAAATGCAGCGACAATTAACACAGCATAATGCGATGTTGTATAGAAACCGTGTAATCGGTGAAAATCAAGAGACTTATTTAGAGAAATTAGAAAACGAAAATGGCAAAATAGAAATTGAAGATTATAAAAGACATAATGAAAAAGAATTAAATGCTCCTGTAGGTGAAGTTTTCTCTTTTACGGGTTCTAATTTATGTGAAGTCATTCAGGATAAAATTTATATCAATCCTTTGTTGTTTTACACCTACAAAGAAAATCCATTTAAGCAAGAAACAAGAGAATATCCTATAGATTATGGTTTTCCATTTATGGATCGATATGCAGTAAATATTCAAATTCCTGAGGGATATGTTGTAGAAAGTGTTCCAGCACCAGTAAATGTGGTGATGCAAGACGATTTAGGAGGATTCAAGTTTTTGACTAATGTGGTAGGAAACACTATTCAACTTTCAGTGCAGCATCAAATAAAAGTGCCAATTGTAGCTTCTGACTATTATGAAATGCTTAAAGAATACTACAGAAAAATGATTGAAAAGGAAAACGAAAAAATCGTCTTGAAAAAAGCTTAATGATAAGAAAAATAGTCACATTATTATTTGTCTTGAGTTTTGCAATAAATGGTAAAGCTCAAGACTTTCAATTGGGAAAAGTTTCAATTGCTGAACTAAAGGAAGTTCAACATCCCAAAGATTCGGCTGCTGTGGCTGCTATTTTGTTTAAAAAAGCCAAAACATCTTTCGATTATAAAGAAAATGGTTTTTTTGCAGTACACGAAGTGACCTATCGCATCAAAATTTATAAAAAGGAAGGGCTCAAATGGGCCAATTTTGAAGTGCCATACTATATTGGGTATGATGAGTTGGAGCCAGACAAGCTTAAATTTTCAGATGCGGTTACTTACAATTTACAAAACGGTAAAATCGTAAAAACAAAATTGGAAAGCGAAGGTACTTTTATTCAAAAAGTGGATAAAAATTGGAAAGTGGGAAAAATCACTTTACCCAGCGTAGCTGTAGGTTCTGTAATTGAATTTAAATATGTACACACATCGGATAATTTTTTTAAATTACCTGATATGGATTTTCAATATGATATTCCTGTGAATTCTTTTGAATATGCTACTCACATTCCAGAGATGTATATTTATAAAACTATTTTAAGAGGGTATCATGAGGTAGAATCAAATAGCATACTTGCTAAAGATATAATCACTTATTATGCTTATTCTTTACATCATCGAACCATTTCACTTAGGAAATTCATCACAACTTATAAAGCAAAAGATATTCCTGCTATCAAAGAAGAATATTTTGTAGATAACCTTAGTAATTATACTTCCAAAATTCAGCAAGAACTCGAGCGTATTCGCTATACGGATAAACCCGACAAAGATTATTCCATCACCTGGGAAGGTGTAGCTAAGACTATTTATAAGGAGAAAGAATTTGGAGCTGAACTGCAAAAAGGCAAGTATTTTGTGCCTTATGTTAGCAGCTGTGTTCATGGTAAAACGACACAAACTGAAAAAATGGAAGCCATTTTTAAGCATGTGCAAGACCGTATGAGTTGGAATGGAGAAAACGGGGTGTATGCCGATCAAACGGTGGAAAAAGCCTATGAATCAGCTACTGGGAATGCAGCCGAAATCAATTTTGTGTTGTTGAACATGCTCAAAATAGAAGGGTTGAACGCCAATCCAGTTTTGGTAAGTACAATCAGTCACGGCATTCCTTATTTTCCAGGTCGTACGGGCTTCAATTATGTAATCGCTTTGGTAAATATTGATGGAAAACGCTATTTGCTAGATGCTGCTAATAAATTCACTACAACTACTGTTTTTTCGACTAAATTGCTCAATTGGACCGGCAGATTAATAAAAGAAGACGGAAATTCAGAAGAGGTGCAAATGACCGACATCTCTCAATCGAAAAATTTAGTAGCACTAGTTGTAAAATTGGAACCTGAAGGAAAAATACATGGAAATTATAAAAGTCAAAAAACGGATTTCGCCGCACTTGACTTCAGAGAAAGATATGCCGACTTGAATCACGAAGCTAATATAGATCGGATTGAAAGTCGATTAAAAGGCATAACGATCAACAATTATGTGTTGATCAATGGTAAAGGTGATAATACAAAGCCAGTAACCGAAAGTTATGATTTTGAATACGAACATGCTTTTGATGTCATCCAAGGAAAGTGGTATGTAAAACCGTTACTGTTTTTAAGGTCTTTAAAAAATCCTTTTACTGAACAGGAACGAAAATTACCCGTCTATTTTGGTCCTGTCGAAACGGAGCGTTTTATTGTTAATATTGAAATTCCAGAAGGCTATACTGTGGAAAATTTGCCGAAGTCAATAGTCATTAATGCTCAGGACAACATAGCTTCGTTCTCTTATCTTTCTAAACAAGAGGGAAATACGATACAGGTCATCATCACCAATCAATTGAATAAAGTGAAAGTGGATAGTGCATATTATGAAGTTGTTAAAAGTTTTTTTCAGCAATCTATCGATAAATTGAATGAAAATATTGTGATATCTAAAGTCAAATCATAGTGCAACTATAGGCAATTTTAGGAGGACTTGGCTACCTTTGTCATTCATTAAATTTTAAACTATGAACCTAAAAAACGCGCAACTAGACGTAGACAATTGGATTAAAGAACACGGCGTTCGCTATTTTAATGAATTGACCAATATGGCACAACTCACCGAAGAAGTAGGCGAGGTAGCCCGAATCATCGCTCGCCGTTATGGAGAACAGTCCGAGAAAGAAAGCGATAAAAATAAAGACTTAGGCGAAGAATTGGCCGATGTTGTTTTTGTTGTATTGTGTTTAGCCAATCAAACAGGAATTGATTTGCAAGCCGCTTTTGATAAAAAAATGGATTTGAAATCTGTTCGAGATAAAAATCGTCACAAAAACAACGAAAAACTGAAGTAATTAGTGTAGGCTAAATTGTGAATTGTGAGTTGTGAATTGTAAATTGCACCCCTAAATTATTGGAGCGGCAAGACAATTCACAGCTCACAACACCTTTTATACAGTTATGAATTTACAACTACAATCTGCAATTTATAATCTTAATGCTACTATCTCAATCACAGGCTCCAAAAGCGAAACCAACAGATTGTTATTGTTGCAAGCATTATATCCCAATCTTGTTCTAGAAAACACTTCTAACTCTGATGATTCGGAAGTGATGACCAAAGCGTTGCAGAATACACAATTTTCAAATTCGGATTCCCAACTTATAGATATTCATCACGCTGGAACTGCCATGCGTTTCTTAACAGCTTTTTTTGCAGTAAGCGAAGGAAAAGAAGTGGTTTTGACAGGCTCTCAGCGCATGACGGAGCGACCCATAAAAGTATTGGTTGAAGCCTTGCAACAATTAGGCGCCCAAATAGCTTACGAAAATGAACCTGGATTCCCGCCTATCCGAATCAAAGGCCAAAAAATAACCCAATCCAAAGTTAGTATTCCTGCCAATGTGAGTAGTCAATACATTTCGGCTCTTTTGTTGGTAGCTCCAAAACTAGAAAACGGAATCGAATTGACATTGGTTGGCGAAATCACTTCTGTTCCTTATATCAAAATGACCTTGGCTTTGCTTAACGAAATAGGTGTAGAAACTAAATTCGAAGAAAATGTCATCACAGTCAAACCTTTAACAACAAACTCAAAACAACAAACGGTAACAGTCGAATCCGATTGGAGTTCTGCGTCTTACTTTTTTAGTTTGGCAGCTTTGTCGAACGAAGCTACTATCGAATTGAGCAGCTATAAAGAATCAAGTTTGCAAGGCGATTCGGCTTTAGTTGAAATCTACGCCAAAATGGGAGTCGAAGCTAGCTTTGAAGCAAACAAACTGACTTTGGTTAAACAGCCTAACTTCGAGTATCAATCGGTTACTTTCGATTTGAATAACACGCCAGATATTGCGCAAACCATTGTAGTTACTTGTTTGGGATTGGGTATCGGTTGTCATTTAACAGGATTGCATACCTTAAAGATTAAAGAAACAGATAGACTAGAAGCACTTCGTATAGAACTAACAAAATTAGGCGCAGCCATTACTGTTACAAATGATAGTTTGACTTTAGAACCTTCTACATCCATTTTGCCTAATATTGCCATAGATACCTATAACGACCATCGTATGGCTATGGCTTTTGCTCCTTTGGCTTTGCGTGTTCCAATTATCATTAACAACGCTGAGGTCGTTTCTAAATCGTATCCCGATTTTTGGTCAGATTTAAAAAGTTTAGGATTTCAATCTGCACAAATTTAGTTGCAACTCCATTTTCTTATTTTTTGTGCAAGCTTTGGTATAGATAAAAGGCTTGTAAACGCCCGTCGTTGTGGTAATAAACAAAATAAACGCCAAAACACTTGACAACGCCTATCTCGCAGTTGTATATTTGCAGCCAGATTTTTATTAAGTCAGCAAGTCTTAATACTTAATTCTAATATCTTAATACTCAAATATGAAATTATCACACTTTAACTTCAATTTACCCAAAGAACTTTTAGCCGAGTTTCCAGCAGAAAACAGAGACGAATCTCGTTTAATGGTAATCGATAGAAAAACACAAACCATCGAACACAAAATGTTCAAAGATGTGATTGATTATTTTGATGATGGCGATGTTTTAATCTTAAATAATACCAAAGTTTTTCCTGCACGTTTGTATGGAAACAAAGAAAAAACTGGAGCTAGAATCGAAGTTTTCTTGTTGAGAGAATTGAATGCTGAGCAAAGATTATGGGATGTATTGGTAGACCCAGCGCGTAAAATCCGTATCGGAAACAAATTGTATTTTGGTGACGATGATTCATTAGTAGCTGAGGTGATTGACAATACTACTTCTCGTGGTAGAACCCTTCGTTTCTTGTATGATGGTTCTTATGAAGAGTTCAGAAACAAATTGACTGAGTTAGGAGAAACTCCAATCCCAAAATACATCAACAGAGAGGTAACTCCAGAAGATGCTGAGCGTTACCAAACCATTTACGCAAAAGAAGAAGGAGCTGTCGCTGCACCAACTGCAGGATTACACTTCTCAAAACACCTTTTAAAACGTTTAGAAATCAAAGGCGCTAAATTTGCCGAAGTTACACTTCACGTAGGTTTAGGAACCTTCAACCCTGTAGAGGTAGAAGATTTATCCAAACACAAAATGGATTCTGAAGAGTTAAAAATTACACAAGAAGCCTGTGATATCGTAAACGAAGCAAAAGCAAAGAAAAAAAGAATTTGTGCCGTAGGAACCACCTGTATGCGTGCTATAGAAAGCTCTGTTTCTTCTCAAAACACCTTAAACCCATACGATGGTTGGACCAACAAGTTTATCTTTCCACCTTACGACTTTAGCATCGCGTCGTGTATGATTACCAATTTTCATACGCCAAAATCAACATTATTGATGATGATTTCTGCTTTTTGTGGTCACGATCTAATGCGCAAAGCATATGACGAAGCCATCAAAGAAGGATACAGATTCTATTCCTACGGAGACGCTATGTTGATTCTTTAAATCGTATAAAAACATATTCAATTAATCTCGTCAGCAATGGCGAGATTTTTTTTTGGGCGTATTACGGGCTGTACATTACAATAAATAGTGCTGGCACTAACTATTGCTCCTACTGCGGGAGCTTCCGTTGGTCGCTTCCTCGTTAGGGCAATAGTTAGTGCCAGCACTATTTATTTCCATTACCATCCCTAACGCAACTCCTTTTCAAAAGACATTTTTGCAATTTGTAGCTAACCTTTTTTTACTACATTTACCCCTCAAAACAATACTTATGAATTTCAAAAATACGCTCGAATTTGCACAGCAATTAGATGCACAAGATTCGTTGAGAAGCTATCAAAACGAATTTATTTTTCCGCAAGTCAATAACCAAAAAGTAATTTATTTTACTGGAAACTCTCTTGGTTTGCAACCCAAAAGAACCAAAACCTATGTTGATGAAGTAATGAACGATTGGGCCAATCTTGCCGTTGAAGGTCATTTCTACGCCGACAAACCTTGGTGGGATTACCACGAACGCTTTTCAGCACCATTAAGTAAAATTGTAGGAGCCTTACCTAGCGAAGTAACAGTGATGAATACCCTAACGGTCAATCTTCACTTATTGATGGTTTCTTTTTATAAGCCTACGGCTAAAAGGTATAAAATCATTTGCGAAGAAAAAGCCTTTCCTTCAGACCAATACATGTTTCAGAGTCAAGTGCAATTTCACGCTCAAAACAACGGGATCAATGCAAACGATGCCATAGTCGAAATTAAGCGTCGCGAAGGAGAACACAACATTCGCCTCGAAGACATTATTAGCAAAATAAACGAAGTAGGCGATGAGCTAGCGTTGGTTTTAATCGGAGGAGTGAACTATTACACCGGCCAAGTTTTTGATATTAAAACCATCACTGCTGCTGGTCATAAAGTAGGAGCAAAAGTAGGATGGGACCTAGCACACGCAGCAGGAAATATCAAACTAGAACTACACGATTGGAATGTGGATTTTGCCGCTTGGTGCAGTTACAAATACATGAACTCAGGTCCGGGAAATGCTTCGGGGTGTTTTGTACATCAAAAACATCACAACGACAGTACCCTGTCTAGATTCGCAGGCTGGTGGGGACATAACAAAGAAAGACGTTTCAAAATGGAACCTCAATTTGACCCTGTTCACGGAGCCGATGGTTGGCAAATCAGTAATTTACCTATTTTATCCTTAGCGCCTTATTTGGCTTCGGTTCATTTATTTGACGAAGTGGGGATGGAGGCATTGATTGCAAAGCGTGACCATATAACTTCTTATTTAGAATTTATTTTGCACGAAATAGATAAAGAAGTAGACAGCACTTTTGAAATAATTACTCCAAGTAATCCTGAGGAACGCGCTTCACAATTGTCTGTTTTTTTACATGGGGAAGGACGCAGTTTGTTCGATTATTTGATGAAAAATGGTGTAATCACAGATTGGAGAGAACCCAACGTGATTCGTTTAGCACCTGTTCCTTTGTATACTTCTTATGAAGATATGTACCATTTTGGACAAATCCTCAAGCGTGGTATTTTAGAGAAAAAATAATGGTATACCCACAAAATCCAAAAGTCGGCTAGAATAATCTAGCCGACTTTTTTTATGTAATAAAATGAACAGGAACGACAAAATATAGGGAGAAGCTTATAACTAATTCAGGCGCTTCTATACTCATAAAATCTAGTACAGGTACATACTAAAAAGTGTTTTGAGTAGCATTCATTTGTCTCAAATGCTGCTAATTCTACTATTCTTTATTTTACTTCTATAAAATTTAATTCTTGTTGAAACGCGTGTAATTGCATTTCTAGTTCTTTAGTAATCGATTCAAAATAGCTTGTTTTTGGCAACAGATTTTGATAATAACTAATTCCTTCTAACATATTTTTCTTGAATGATTGCAGTTTTTTTACTTGTGCCGCAGTTGATTCTGAAGCTACAGTTTTGCATTCATTTTTGAAATAATCCAAGTACATCTTTAGCTCTTTGATGAACACGTTTGGACGATTAGTCACTCGAAGTACAGTATCATTTCCATAAATGTGTTGAATCATTTTTTTCAAAGAAACCTCTTGGTCAAAATAAGCTAAATTCGGTCCAGGACATACTACAATTCCTTGGTCTTGCCCTTTTATTGGAATGTTGTTCTCCAAGTATGAAGCATTGGCTAATCCAACACAAAGGCAAGATTTTTCGGTAATGCTGTTTTTGCAACTTTCATATTGTTCTAGGCTGAGCGTTTGCTTTTTCTCTTCAAGAGTAGCCAATTTCTCGTCTTGGAATTTTTTCGAAGCGGTACAAATGCCGTTGCCTCCTGCGTCTTTATGCAAAGCCAAGAATTTCTTTGGACACGAACTGCCTGCTTTATTGGCTTGAATTCGTTTTTCTCTTACTATTTCATTGGTTGTGCCTCTTAAAGTATTGAACGGTACGCCTAAAGGTGAAATGTGGCTCAAATAAAAATCATTTTCTTTGGCTTCAGCCAATAATTTTCTCGTGTTTTTATCTACAGAAGTAGCTTCTGGAACCAATAAAAATGGGGAACCCCATCCTACAGAGTCTACTTGATAATGCTCTAATAAAAAGTTATGTTCCGCGGCTGTTCCTACACCACCTTGAACCGTAATTTTTAATTCTAATGGTGATTCTGGTACTGGAAGTTCTTTTTGTCCTAATGCTTTAACCATTAAATCGTGTGCTGATTGGATGAGTTGCTCTTTCTTTTGTTTGAATTCTTCCAAAATGGGACCTAATAAAAAACCATCGGTGGCAAAAGCATGACCTCCACAATTTAATCCAGATTCAATACGATATTCTGAAACCCAAAGGCCTTTTTTAGCTAGAAAATTACCTTGTATCATCGCGGAACGGAAATCGCTAACTTTTAGCGTTATCTTCTTCTTTAGGGTATTATTCAAATCAGGAAAGAAACAAGAAAAGTTCTCGAAATAGCTGTACAATCTTGGATTCATTCCTGCACTTAAAACAACTGAAGAAGCTAAATTGCTATTTGCAAAACCTCTAAGGGCCGCATGAGCATCATTAAACTCAACAGGTAATTGTTCTTTGCCTACAGAATTGTCCTTGTCTAGTTTGGTCATGATATTTACATCAATGGCACCTGGTGTTAGCTGATTCTCAATATAATGTTTTAGGTTTTCTTTAAAAGCAATACCTTCATCCATCAATTGTAAAAAACCTTTTTTTAGGTCAGATGTATTGGGTAGCTGCGCGATGTAATTGTCCAATGTCTGTTTGCTCTCAACTAATTCTGTCTTGAAGTCTTCAAATTTTTTCTTTACAATACGGTCAACAAGATTGAGATACGATGTGATTCGCTCAGCTCTGTAGTCATGGATTTTTTGTGTGATTTCTTTATAAGGGATTTCAAATTTCTCGCTGTAAAAAGCATTCATTTTTTCAATCAATTCATCATCCGCAATAGAAATTACCGAAGAAATTCCATAATGAGCTACGCGAATAGGACTGTCTATCGTATAAGCCAATCCCATCACAGGAATGTGAAAAGTATGTGGTGATTTTGTGTTAGTCATCTATTTATAGCATTTTATTCCCTGCAAATATTGTCAATTGCATTGGTTAAAAAACTGATAAATATCATACCCTTCTAATAATCATTGATATTGGTGATGATGTCTTGTGCTTTTTGCTTGATTTGGTACAATTCTTCTGGGTTTGTTTTATTCAATAAGTTTAGCATCATGGCCATTCTTTGGTTGCCCTTGAAGTATTCTTTTTTAACATCAAGAAAGTTCCAATACAAAGCATTGAATGGGCAAGCTTTGTCTTCTATTTTTTGTTTTACGTTATAATGACATTTTCCACAATAGTTACTCATTTTGTTGATGTAATTTCCTGAGGAAACATAGGGTTTGGTCGCCAGTATTCCGCCATCAGCGTATTGAGACATACCTCGGGTATTAGGTAATTCTACCCATTCGATTGCATCTATGTAAACACCCAAATACCAAGCGTCCACTTCGTCTGGGTGGGTTTGGGTAAGTAGACAGAAATTGCCAATAACCATTAATCGTTGGATATGGTGAGCATAGGCATCTTCTAAACTTTGGTGAATCGCATGCTGCATACAGTTCATTTTTGTCTGTCCATTCCAGAAGAAATTCGGTAAAGGATTGAAGTTTTCTAGTTTATTTAATGATGAATAGTTTGGCATTTCTTTCCAGTAAATACCCCGAACATATTCACGCCAACCCAAAATTTGACGAACAAATCCTTCTATTTGTGATAGACTAATGGTGTCTTGGTTTTTATGATAATAGGATACCGCCGTTTGAATTACTTCCTTTGGTGAAAGCATTTTACTATTTAATGCAAACGATAATCTAGAATGAAATAAAAACTTTTCTTGGGTATGCATCGCATCTTCATAATCGCCAAAATGGCTCAGCAGTTGGTTGCAAAAATACTGCAGCATTTCGAGACATTCTGTTCTTGAGGTCGGCCACACAAATTTTTCAGAATCAATGAAGCCAAAAGTGCTTGCGCCTGCTCGATTGATTTCTTCAATGACTTGAGTTACCTCTTTTTGAAACTGAATGTTTTCTGGAATAGGAACCTCACCACCGTATTTTTTGCGATTTTCATGGTCAAAATTCCATTGATTGCCAACGGGAGTTTCTCCATTCATCAAAATATCGTGTTTTTTTCGCATATAGCGATAAAACGATTCCATTAAAAGTGTTTTTTTACCATGAAAAAAAGCATCTAATTCTTCTCTTGAAGTTTGAAAATGTTCGGTATCGAATGCTTCGGATGGTATTTTTAAACCTTCACAAATAGTTTTTAGTTGTTGGTCTAAACGGTATTCATCAGGCAATTGGTATTCAAATTTTTTAATACCAAATTGATTAATACACTGGTTGATTATTTTATCTAAGTCTTGTAAATTTTCTGGGTCGTTGATGGTATAGTATTTTACTTGGTATCCTTTGGCTTGTAATCCTTCTGAAAAATTACGCATCGAAAGGAAAAAAGCGACTACTTTTTGAATGTGATGTTTTACATAATTGGTTTCCTGAAGCATTTCGGCCATCAGATAGATACAATCGCTTTCTGGAGTAGTATACCAAGAGTGTTGTTCATTGAGTTGATCCCCTAAAATGAGTCGTAGTTTTGTCATTATTCAAAAAAAGAGGTAGTGGGTTGGTCTTTTCTGGCATATTTGAAGCGATCAACTAATTTTGGAAGACAATAGCCATCCAAACCATTTAGTGTAATTACGTTTGCTTTGTCTAGTTGTAACCAACTGTCTTTGTGTTGCAATTCTTCCTCAAAAAATAAATGCTCGATGGAGGCAATTACATGAATGGTGTCATTTTCTTTAATGAAGTATTCATTCACAAATTTGCAGTATAATTGTACTGGACTCCCTTTTACAAAAGGAATCGGAAAGTTTTCTTTGTATTCTTCGATGAGATTGGTTTTGTCAAATTCTGAAACACCTGTATCATAGTTGGCAGAAGTATGGTGCGCGTCGGCTATCATATCTATTGTTATATGATTTACTGTAAAGTATCCGGTCTCCATAATGTTTTTGTAAGTGTCTCTAGGAACTGTCGTCGGGCGCATGATAAAACCAATTAAAGCAGGACTACTCCCTAAATGTGTGATGCTGCTAAATACAGCCACATTAGTGTCTCCATCTATAGATTTGGTGGCAATCAAATTGGCAGATTTATAACCAGTACACGAATTGATAAGGTTTAGTTTAGAAATCTTATCCATTTGTACAATATTTTCTTTGCTTAAATGCTTCATGGCTTTTTTTGTCAAAGATAATTTTTGTTTATCTATTTTGAATATTTATTAAACAAAATTTGCATATATTTATGATTTTTTTGACAAAAGATTCCTTTGTTCGTTTGTTTCTTTGATGAATGTCATTAGGATTCCTTTATATTTGTTTTTCTAATTTGTTAAAAATGAATTGCAAATGTCTTTCTTGATGCTTGACATCAATTAGGATAACACAATTAAATCATAGCCTATAATAAAATTCACACCATGAGAGTAGTTAAAAAAATTGCCCTATTTCTTTTCTTGTTTTTAATTGTTTTAGTATTGGCTTTAGTAGGCTATGCTTTTTACACCAAACCTAAATATGATGGCGAACTTGCTCTGAAAAATATAGAGAAGACCACCACTGTTTATTTCGATGATTTTGGTGTGCCTCATATTTATGCTAATAGTCAAAAAGATGCGATGGTAGCTTTGGGTTATGTGCATGCGCAAGACCGTTTATGGCAAATGGAATTGATGCGACGCATTGCACCAGGGCGATTATCTGAGATTTTCGGTACTGTTGCATTGAAAAATGACATGTTTTTTGCGGGTTTAGGTATCGAAGAAGCTTCTGAGATTGCAATTGCCAAATTGGATAAAAACGGGAAAGATTACCAATTGGCAATGGCTTATTTAGACGGAATTAATCAATATTTGGAAGAGGGCAAAACACCTATCGAGTTTCATTTGGTAGGAGTGAAGAAACAAAAATTTACGTTGAAAGATGTCTATAATATTTTTGGATACATGTCATTCAGCTTTGCTATGGCACAAAAAACAGACCCATTATTGACTGATATTCGTGATCAATTAGGACCAGAATATCTGAAAGATTTTGGTTTGGACGGTTCTTTGGGGACTACGAGAATCAAAAATTCGAAAGAAAAAATAAAGGAGTATTCAGCTATAGCAAAATCAGTAACGGCATTGCTTGATCAATCTCCAATTCCACCTTTTATTGGAAGTAATAGTTGGGTTATTGCGCCTCCAAAAACAGAGAATGGTAAAGTTATTTTTGCCAACGACCCTCATATTGGATTTTCTCAGCCAGCTACTTGGTATGAAGCCCACATCGTTACACCTGATTATGAATTATACGGTTATTATTTAGCTGGAACACCTTATCCGCTTTTAGGACATAACAGGAAGTATGCTTATGGGTTAACGATGTTCGAAAATGATGATTTGGATTTGTATAAAGAAGAAAACAAAGCTGATGATGCCAATAGCTATTTGAGTCCAAAAGGATATGTGAATTACCAAATTCGTAATAAAACTATTCAAGTCAAAGATTCCTCTTCGGTCAATTTCAAAGTCAAGATTAGCCGTCACGGGCCTATTGTAAATGATTTAATCAAAGGAGTGAATACCAAGCAACCTATTGCGCTTTCTTGGATTTATACGCAACAACCCATTCAGATTTTAGATGCAGTGTATCGATTGTCTCACGCCCAAAACATAACTGATTTTCAGAAAGGTGTGGCATTAATAGCCGCTCCAGGATTGAACGTTATGTATGGTGATGCCAAAGGAAATGTGGCTTGGTGGGCCACAGGTAAACTGTACAAACACCAGCCCGGAGTAAATCCTAATTTTATTTTGAATGGTGCATCAGGGAGGGAAGATATTGCTGAGTATTTGGATTTTTCTAAAAATCCATCCGCTGTAAATCCATCTTGGAATTATGTCTATTCGGCCAATAACCAACCCGAAGCTGTTGATGGTTTCCTATATCCAGGGTATTATTTACCAGAAGATAGAGCCAAGCGAATTACAACGCTTTTAGATGCCAAACAAAAATGGAACAAACAAGCCGTAAGTCAAATGATAGTTGATAATACTTCTTCAACAGTAACAGAGACGCTTAAAGTGATGCTGGGTTCTATTGCTTCGGAATCACTTTCAGAAAATCAAAAACAAGCTTTTACTATCTTAAAGGATTGGAAAGGGGATAGTAATCTTAATCAAGTGGCTCCAACAATTTACAACAAATGGCTTTATTTGTATTTGAAAAACACCTTTGAAGATGAATTAGGTAAAGACAAATTCGAGCAGTTTTTAGGAACACATATCGGGAAACAAGTAGCTACAAAGTTAATTGCGAATCCTAACTCAATTTGGTGGGATGATAGCACTACAAAAGGAACCAAAGAAACGCAAGCTTTTATTTTCAAAAAGTCCTATAAAGAAGCTATAGCTGCTCTTGAGAAGCAATTAGGTACTACCGTTGCATCTTGGACTTGGAACAAAGTGCATACTGTAGAACACCAACATCCATTAGGTAAGGTCAGTGCTTTGAAGCCAATTTTCAATGTGGGGCCTTTCGAAATTGCGGGAACTAACGAAGTGATTAACAATTTGATGTTTGGTCTGAATGCTTCAGGTAATTATAAAGTAACTGGAGGCCCTTCTACCAGAAGAATTATCGATTTTTCGGATGTAGAAAATAGTTGGAGTATCATTCCTACTGGCCAATCAGGGAACCCAATGAGTGCTCATTATGCCGACCAAACGCAAATGTATAATGAAGGTAAATTCAGGAAAATGAAAATGAATAAAGCAGAAATCGTTACAACTTCAACAAAATTAATCTTTAATCCCATTAAAAAATAGATTTTTATAAAGGGGTTACCCATATTAATCCCTAATTTTGCTTAACTTTTTTATATCCTTTGAATGCAAACACCTCAAAAAATAGCCGTTGTAGGTTCTGGTTTAGTTGGAACTTTATTGGCAATTTACCTGAAAAAATTAGGGCACACAGTGCATGTCTATGACAGAAGTCCAGACATCAGAACTGTTGAGTTTTCTGGACGTTCTATTAATTTAGTGATGTCTAATCGCGGTTGGAAAACACTTCAGGATATTGGTCTTGAAGAAGAAATAAAAAAAATCGGTATTCAAGTAGACAAAAGAGGGATTCATCTCAAAGATGGAACTTTTACCACACAATTTTACGGAAAAGAAGGGGAGTCCATCTTTTCGCTTTCCAGAGGAGTTCTCAACAGAAAAATGATTGATTTAGCGGAAGAAGCTGGAGCTGAATTCTTTTTTAATAGAAAAATTTGGGATGTTTCTTTGGCGAATGCCTCCCTTTATGAAGGAGAAACCGAACAAGGGGAATGGAAGGAATTAAAGTATGATATAGTTTTTGGAGCCGATGGCGCTTTTTCAAGAGTACGTCATCGTATGCAGCGTCAATCTCAATTTGATTATTCTCAAGAGTTCATGAAGATTGGCTATAAGGAATTGCATATTCCAGCGAATGAAGACGGAACTCATAAAATCGATAAAAACTCACTGCACATTTGGCCTCGTGGCAATTTTATGTTGATGGGCTTGGCCAATTTAGATGGAAGTTTTACTTGTACGTTGTTCATGCCTTTTGAAGGTGAAAACTCGTTTGAAAATTTAAAAGACGAAAGGACTTTAGTTGATTTTTTTGCAGAATACTTTCCAGATACTAAAGATGTAATTCCAGATTTAGTCGAAGATTTTTTTAGAAACCCAACTAGCTATTTGGTGATGACCAAATGTTTTCCTTGGACGCACAGCGATAAAGTCGCATTAATTGGAGATTCGGCTCATGCGATAGTTCCTTTTTACGGACATGGAATGAATGCAGGTTTTGAAGATATTACCACGCTGAATGAAATGATTTCGAAATATGGCGACGATTGGAAAACTATTTTTTCTGAATATCAAAAGTCAAGAAAACCCAATGCAGATGCTATTGCCGAACTTTCAAGACGAAATTTTGAAGAAATGAGCTCCAAAACTGCTGACCCCAAATTTTTACTGCAAAAGAAAATCGAGAAATGGTTTTCGGATAAGCATCCAGATAAATGGATGCCCTTGTACAGCCGCGTAACGTTTAGTTTGCAACCTTATGCTGAAGCTTTGGCTATTGGTGATTTTCAAAATAAAATTATGGAGGAAATCATGCAGTTTCCTGATATTGCCCAAAAATGGGACAGCCCAGAAGTAGAAGAAAAAATTATTCAGTTATTGAATGTAAAATAAAAGAATCCCAAATCTAAACTTGATGCTAGATTTGGGATTTTGTTTTATTCGATTTGGAAATAAATGTTAGATACTATTTATTTCAATTTTGTTCTTTTTCTTAAATCTCGTTTAGGTCTCCAATGATTAAAAATTTTCCAACCAAATTTACATGCCCTTCAATGTCTTATATGGTTCAATAATAACTGGTGTTATTCGCGGTGGACTTTATTAAAATCAAAAGCGGGAGTGCAAATAGCGATATATTCACAAGGCTCCTCAAATGGATTCGAATATTGAACACGAGTGTTTTTTTGAATGTGTATCGATTGTCCAGCTTCCAGAATTACCGTTTCTCCTTCGATTATAAATTGCTTTTTCCCTTTGATGATATACGTGTATTCATCAAACTCTGGGGTTTGAAAAGGTTCACTCCATTTAGGAGGCGCAATCATATGCGCAATAGAAACGTCTCTATTTTGAGTAGTTGGGATGCCGTGATGTTCTTCGATTAGTTTCCCGTCGGTCGTAGGAACAATAAAAGGTGTTTTTTGTAAAGTGTATTTTTTCATTTTGTATTTTTTTTTTGCGTGAGGGATAGGAATAAGCTACCGAAGTAGCATGGATAGCCCGACCGCATTTACAGAAAGGGGCGAATAATACTATTGCTAGTTGCCTCTTTTTGTAAATGGGGTCACGCCCTAATTATTATAATTTACTTTTTAAAGATAAAATAAACGGCTAGCACTAGAAACAAAAAGCCAACAGCATGATTCCATCGAAAGGTTTCGTTTTTGAAAAAAAGCAATGAAAATAAAACGAAAATAACCAAAGTGATGACTTCTTGAATTACTTTTAACTGCATCAAACTAAATGGTCCTCCGTTTTCTTGATAGCCAATTTTGTTGGCAGGTACTTGAAAGAAATATTCAAAAAGTGCAAGCCCCCAACTTATGAAAATGATGGTGATAAGTCCTGCGTTTTCAAACCACTTGAGTTCCTTAAATTTCAAATGTCCATACCAAGCTAACGTCATAAATATATTCGACAAAATTAACAAACCGATTGTTAGTGCGCCTTTCATAGACTATTTTTTGAATAATTTCGATAAGATACCAAAGGCTCCGCGAATGAAGGTAGCACTTGTTACCACTTTCAAAACGGATTTTGTAACGACTTCTGTTGTACTTGGTCCTGAAGTCGTTTTTTCTTCCTTAGTTTCAGTTGCTTCTTGTGTCGCTTGTTCTTGTGCGGCATTTATTTTTTGAGTAAGCAATTCGTAAGCGCTTTCTCTATCAATGAGTTCGCTGTATTTTTTGACTAATTTGGATTTAGAATTTATAGCTTGTATTTCGCTTTCGGTCAATACATCCATACGGCTTGTCGGAGCTCGCATCATGGTTGCTGCAAGTGGAGTAGGGATCCCTTTTTCGTTCAAAGCAGTGACCAAAGCTTCTCCGATTCCCAAACTGGTTAAGAGTTCTTCCGTATTGTAAAACTCGCTAGAAGGATAATTGTCTGCGGTTTGTTTTATAGATTTACGGTCGTTGGCGGTAAAGGCTCTCAAAGCATGTTGAATTTTCAAACCCAATTGTGCTAAAACGCCACTTGGAATATCCATTGGGTTTTGGGTGATAAAGTATATTCCTATTCCTTTAGAACGAATTAGTTTTACAATAGTTTCTATTTGGTCCAAAAGCGCTTTACTGGCTTCATTAAAAATTAAATGTGCCTCGTCGATGAATAAAACCAATTCTGGTTGTTCCGAATCTCCTTTTTCGGGCATCTGTTGGTAAATTTCTGCTAAAAGGCTAAGCATAAAAGTGGAGAATAATTTGGGTTTATCCTGAATGTCATTGAGGCGAATGATGTTGATGTAGCCTTTTCCAGTTTCGTCAATTCGCATTAAATCATCAATCTCAAAAGATTTTTCTCCAAAAAACAAATCAGCGCCTTGTTGTTCTAATTCGATGATTTTTCTGAGGATAGTTCCAGTTGTTGCTGTTGAAATTTTCCCGTAGGCATTGGCAATTTCTTCTTTTCCTTCTTCGGTAATGTAATTGATGACTTTTTTGATGTCTTTCAAGTCCAAAAGCGGCATCTGATTGTCATCACAGTATTTAAAAATTACCGAAACTACACCTGCTTGAGTATCATTCAAATCAAGTATTCTAGAGAAAAGAACGGGACCAAATTCAGATATCGTAGCTCTTAGCCGAACACCACTTTGGTCAGACAGTGAAAGTAGTTCTACAGGGTAACTTGAGGGGCTAAATGGAATGTTTATTTTTTGATGACGTTCTGTTATGAAAGACTTTTCTTCTCCAGGCATAGCTATTCCACTAAAGTCACCTTTTATGTCCATCATCAAAACAGGAATTCCTTTAGAGGATAATTGCTCAGAAAGCACTTGAATTGTCTTTGTTTTTCCTGTTCCAGTAGCTCCTGCAATTAAACCATGGCGATTCAAAGTTTTTAAGGGAATTTTTACAAAAGCATCTGCAATAGTTTGTCCATTTAACATGGCGCTGCCCAATACAATGCTTTCTCCCTTAGTAGAATACCCCTCGTTTATGTCGGTTTTGAATTTAGATTCTCTATTCATTTTAGACGTTTTTTTGTACTTGCAAGGTATAGTTTTTTTTCAAAATTTTCAATTTAGATTTTTAATGATATTGGGGGCATTAGTCATAAATTTGTAGGAATCCTGTTTTTTTTAACGCTTTTTTAATGTTGATAGATTCTTATATTTAGATTTGTTTTTTAGTGTCTTTCGGAGAATAAAATGTTAAAAAGTCTTTTTTATTGAGAATAATTCTAAAAATGCATTTTGACGGCTTGTTTTTCAAATCATAACCCTGAATTTTAGACCCAAAAAAATTTTTTTATTTAAACTAAACATATAAATTTGCCTTTCTACAAGTTTATTATAACAAAAAATAAATTATTTAAAATTTTTAAAATTAAAAAAAATGGCAAACGTTAAAGCAAAAAAAGAAAGCACTTCAAATGGAGGAGGAATGGTTTCAGGAATTATTATCGCATCATGTATTTTTGTAGGATGGTTAGTATGGACTTTTATTATGGGAGACGGTGCTAACTTTGAAGGAGGCGTAAATACAGGTCACCCACTACCAGGGAATTACTTAGCAATGGTTTATAAAGGAGGTCCTATCGTTCCAGTTTTGATGGGATTATTATTAATGGTGATTGTATTTTCTTTCGAAAGATACATGGTAATCACAAAAGCTGCTGGAAAAGGTAACTTAGATACTTTTATGAAAAAAGTACAAGGAGATATCAAAGAAGGTAAAATTGATGAAGCTATCGTTGCTTGTGATAAACAACAAGGTTCTGTAGCAAATGCTATTAAATCTGCTTTGGTAAAATACCAAGACGTTAAAAAAGAAGGATTCAATTCTGAAGAAGCTTCTGAAACTATCCACAAAGAAATCGAAGAGGCTACTTCATTAGAAATGCCAATGTTAGAGAAAAACATGACTATCATTTCTTCATTAGTATCTTTAGGAACTCTTGCTGGTTTGTTAGGAACAGTAACAGGTATGATTAAAGCGTTTGGTGCGTTAGCAACTGCAGGTACTCCTGACCAAGCTGCTCTTGCAAATGGTATCTCTGAGGCACTTATCAATACAGCTACAGGTATCTCTACTTCAGTGTTGGCAATTATCTCTTACAACTTCTTTACTTCTAAAATTGACGATTTAACTTACTCTATCGATGAGGCTGGTACTACTATCGTTAACACTTACAGAAAATTTAGAGGTAGCTTAAAACAATAATTAATATTAAATTAGAGTTATAGAATTACAACTCTAGGTTAATTTAAAATAAAACAAAGAAAATGGCAGAATTAAATACTAAAGGAGGAAAAAAATCCACATCCATTGATATGACCGCGATGTGTGATGTTGCGTTCCTTTTGCTAACGTTCTTTATTTTGACTGCTACAGCTAAAGCTCCTGAAGTTTTACCAGTGGATACGCCACAATCTACAGTGCAAACTAAATTGCCTACAGATAATTTGGCTACAATCACTATTGGTAAAGGGAAAGTGTTTTTTGACTTAAAAGGAAGAGAAGTTCGTAAAAAAACCCTTGAATTAATGGGTGACAAATACGAATTAGACTTTTCGGATGATGATACAAACAAATTTGCATTGATGGAAAGTTTTGGTGTGCCAATTCAAAATTTAAAACAAATTTTGGATATGAAGGCGTCAGATAGAGCTAAAGCAGGTCAACCAGGTATTCCAAAAGATTCTTTAGATAACCAATTGAAAGAATGGCTTTTAAATTCAAGAAGAGCTAATATTGATATTAACAATAAAGAGTTGGAAATAGCAATCAAAGGAGATGCTAAAGAAGAATACGCTACAATTAAACAAGTAATGGATATTTTGCAAGATCAAAAAATCAACAACTTTAGTTTGGTTACTGGTTTAAGAGGAAAGAATTTTTAATTAATAAAGACACACTATAATGGCTGAATTAAATACCGGTGGCGGTGGAGGCAAAAAAGGTGGTGGAAAAGTAAGAAGTAAAAAACAAAACTCAAAGGTAGATTTAACTGCCATGGTGGATTTGGCTTTCTTATTGATTACCTTCTTTATGTTGACTACAACGCTATCAAAACCTCAATCGATGAATTTGGGGTTGCCAGATAAAGCAAAAGATAATGAGCAGGAGAAAGATATTAAAGTGGATGAAAATCGTACGATGACTATCTTACTCGGAGAGAATGGAAAGTTAGTATCGTACATGGGTATGATAAGTGCACCACTTGCTGCTCCTAAAGACTTTGCTTATGGTAAAGATGGTATCCGTAAAGAATTACTATCCAGAAGACAATCAGTATTAGAATATTCCGCTGCAAAAGGAAAGCCTAAAAACGGAATTATTGTAATTATTAAACCAAGTAAAAAAGCAACATATCGTAACTTGGTGGATATATTAGATGAGATGGCTATAGTAGACGTACCTACTTATGCTATAGTAAACGAGTTTTCGCCAGAAGAACAAAAATTGTTAGAGACAAAATAGTTATCTAATTTGTCTATAACCTAATAATTAATAAAAATGAAATTAGATATATTAAAAAATCAATGGCTTGATATCGTTTTTGAAGGACGTAATAAATTGTATGGAGCTTATGAGTTAAGAAAATCTAATCGTAAGACTTCAATGAGAGCCCTTATTTTTGGTGCTATTGTTTTCAGTTTAGCGGTTAGCGCGCCTCTTATCGCAAGTTTATTACCTAGCTCTTCTGATGAAGATGAAAATCTTGATGTGAAAATCACGGCGGTAAAATTACCACCAAAAAAACAAGAAGAGAAGAAACCAGATCTTCCACCACCACCTCCACCAAAACCAAAAGTGGATCAAGTGAAATTTGTTAAGCCAGTTGTGGCGAAAGCAGAAGAAGTTGTAGAAGAGATTGTTGAGGTTAAACAAATCAAAGACAAGAATATTGGTGCTGAGACAATTAAAGGTGATCCAGATGCAATTTTAACAGTTGATGAGCCAGTTGGTACTGGAACAGCTGCTGTTGTTGAAGAGGATAATACTGTATACAACACTGCCGGTATTGAGCAAAAACCTGAGTTTCCAGGAGGTATGGAAAAATTCTACAAATTCGTAGGAAACAACTATCAAGCTCCTGAAGAAGAAGGCTTGAAAGGAAAAGTTTATGTAACTTTTGTTGTTGAAAAAGATGGTTCGTTAACTGATATCAAAGTATTGAGAGATATTGGATATGGAACAGGAAAAGAAGCAATTAGAGTTCTGAACAAATGTCCAAAATGGATACCTGGTGAACAAAATGGTAAAAAAGTTAGGGTATTATACTCACTACCAATTACTATTCAATCAGCTGAGTAATGATTGCAAATTTAGTTGATAATATGAAGAAGAAATCGCCTAAAGAGCGATTTCTTCTCGTTATAGGCTTATTGTTTTTTTTAGTCTATTTGGTTCTTGGTATGGCTGTAATTTTTTGTAAAGAATTCCCTTTGCAAATGGAATTTAAGTATCGAATTGCTTTAGGTGTTGTGTTAATAGTATATGCTATTATACGTTTTCTTAGATTTTATAATTCTAATAAATAGTCGTCATGAATAGAGTTAGTTTATTGTTGTTTTTTTTGTCTAGCATAGTTTTGTATTCTTGTAAATATGATAAAAACGAAGAGACTATTTTGAAAGGTAATGTTGCTATTACAGTTGATGAAACTGTTTTGCCTTTACTAGAAGCACAAGCTGATGTTTTTCAAAGCAAGTATGATGCAACCATAAAATTAGTGCCTAAATCTGAAGCAGAAGCATTAAATGATCTGTTTAATAGTAAAACTGGTGTTGCTGTTTTAACTAGAAATTTATCAGAAAAAGAAAAAATTAACTTTTCTCAAAAAAAGATTATACCAAAAATCACTAATTTTGCGATTGATGCAATTGCTTTTGTGAAAAATAAATCCTCGAATGATACGTTATTAGCTTTAAAAGATGTTATAGATTTTATGAAAGGGAATTCTAATAACGCTATTAAAGGTTTGGTTTTTGATAATCCTAACTCAAGTACGGTTAGTTTTATAAAGAATTTGGCCAATGTTGAAGTTTTGCCAGAAAACGGTGTCTATTCCTTTAAATCGAATGAAGAAGTAATCAAATTCGTTTCAGAAAACAACGGGATGATTGGGGTTATTGGTGTGAATTGGATTTCTGAACCATCTACTAAGATGATTCCTTTTTTGAACAATATAAATGTTTTAAGTGTTAAAGCTTTAAACAGTACATCATTTGTGAGTCCTACACAAAATAACATTGCTGAAGGTACTTATCCGTTGGCACGGGATTTGTACATTGTTAATTGTCAAGGGTACTCAGGTCTCGGAATGGGATTTGCATCTTTTATAGCAGGTGATGTTGGTCAAAGAATAGTGCTTAAATCTGGACTTTTGCCAGTTAGAGTGCCTGGCAGAAAACTTAATGTTAGAAATGAAATTGAGAATGCAAAAGAATAAATATAAATTAATTGTAAAGAAGATGAATAAATTTAAAATTTTTAGTGTTGCTTTTTTTGCTGCAGTGTCTCTTGTGAATGCACAAGATATTGATCAAGCAAAAAAAGCAATAGATGCAGAGCAGTTTGAAAAAGCCAAATCGATATTGAAGTCTGTTTTGCAAGCTAAACCTTCGAATGGTACAGCTTCCTTTTTGCTAGGGAATATCTATATGACTCAAAAAGAAATGGATTCTGCAAAAATATATTATCAAAAGGGTATCAATGGTTCCGATGGAGCTAAACTTAATTATATTGGGTTGGGTCAATTGGATTTAGAAGCTAAAAATCAATCAGCGGCTCAAGCTAATTTTGATATTGCAATTAAGGATGCTAAGCGTAAAGATGCTACGGTACCTACTTACATTGCTCGTGCTTACATGAATATTTCTAAGCCTGAGTATAAAAATGCAATTGCTATTCTTGAAAGAGCAAAAGTAGATAGTCCTCAAAATGCTGAGCTATTGTTAGCATTAGGTGATGCTTATTACCTAGAAAACAAACAAAATGAAGCGTATTCATCATACCGTAATGCATTTCAAATAGATCCAACAATGTTGAGAGCCAAGATGCAATTAGGTGTTTTGTTAAAAGGTGCCAAATCATATGATTTAGCTATTAATGCATTTAATGAAGTTATTGCTATTAATCCAAATTACGGACCTGTTTACAGAGAGTTGGCTGAAACCTATTACAAATGGGGAAGAAATAAGCCTTCTAAAGCTGCTGAAAACATGCAATTAGCAATTTCTAATTATGACAAATATATGTCATTAACAGATTATTCACTAGCATCAAGAATGAGAAGAGCTGACTTCTTAGTTTTATTAAAAAACTGGCCTGAACTTGAGAAAGAAGCTAACAAAATGATTGAATTGGATAAAGTAAACCCAAGAATTTATCGTTATTTGGCTTACTCTGCATTCGAAAATGGAAATGTTGATGTAGCTTTAAAATCTTTGGAAAGTTTTATTTCAAATCCAAATAGTAAAGTAATTGCTAAAGATTATATTTATTTGGCTGAAATTAAGTTTAAAAAAGCCATTGCTGCTGATGGGTTGTCTATGGATCAGTTTTTATATACTGGAGGTTTTGCTGATTTGAAAAAAGCACTTGAGTTAGAACCTTTGGCTACTGAAGATTTAAATGACATTGGGAAGAAATTATTTTCTAAGAAGTTTTATAAAGAAGCTGCGCCTATTTTTGAATTAGGAACTAAAAATACTGAGGATAAAAACTATGTTGATGACAATATTTATTATGCTTTATCAATTTTTTATGCAAACAGCAAAAAAGATGTTAAAGCTGATGTAAATGAGCTTAAAAATGCTGATGCTGCTCTGGATAAAGTTATTGTTGCCGCACCATCATATCAAGATGCATTTTTATACAAAGCTAGAGTAAATAGGTTAGCTGAGAACGAAGAGTTTATTATTAAGAACTACGAGTCCTATATTGCAAAGCTTACGGAAAAAGGTGAGTTAGCAAATGCTAATCATAAGACAAAAGTTGTTGAGAGTTATAATAATCTTGCAGCTAGTTATGCAAACAAAGACAAAGCTAAAGCAATTGAGTATTTGAATAAAACATTATCTATTGATCCAACTAATGATTATGCGACAAAATCATTAGCTACCTTAAAATAGTATATCTTTTTTAAAAAATAAAAAAGCGATAATCACTATTGATGATTGTCGCTTTTTTTGTATTTCTATTTTACTTTAAATTCAAGTTTTTAGCCTTTTGTGGATCGATACTGTTTAAAATAGTATCTTTGCGACTTTAATAGAAAAGAATGTTGTCAAAAGAAATTCAGTTGGAAGTAAACAAAGGTACAATGTTGCCTTTGATGGAGGAGTTCTATACAATTCAAGGTGAGGGATGCCACACAGGAACGGCTGCTTATTTTATTCGTATAGGAGGTTGTGATGTTGGCTGTCATTGGTGCGATGTTAAGGAAAGCTGGAACGCTGAACTTCATCCGCCTACTTCTGTAGATCAAATAGTGGCTAATGCTGTAAAATATGCTGATACAGTTGTAGTTACTGGTGGTGAGCCTTTGACTTGGGACATGAGTATTCTTACTTCAAAACTCAAACAGCATGGTTTGAAATTACATATAGAAACTTCTGGTGCATATCCTTTGACTGGAGTTTGGGATTGGATTTGTTTATCTCCCAAAAAAAACAAATTACCTACACAAACAGTCTATGATAATGCTCATGAGTTAAAGGTGATTATTTTTAATAAACATGATTTTATTTTTGCAGAAGAACAAGCTGCAAAAGTGAATAGTAGTGCTTTACTTTTTCTTCAACCAGAATGGAGTAAAAAAGAAGAGATGACTCCTTTGATTGTTGATTACGTAATGAATAATCCAAAATGGCGTGTCTCTTTACAAACGCATAAGTATCTTAATATTCCATAATGAATAGTTTTAATATAATTACAAAAAGGCTCACAGCCTTTTTTTTGTTTCACTATTTGACATTTATTAAGAATATTCTTTTTTATAAATTCATAAGTGTCAGTTATTCAGGATTTTGATTTTCTTGTTTTACGAAGTACGAAAAAAAAGCATTATTTTTTTGCTATATCTGTTATTTTTAGCCTCTTTTTAGATATATTTACAATTATACTATGCCTAAAAAAATGTTTTTTTGTTAAATGTAATTCCTGATATATGAAAAGAATTTTATTTTGTTTGTTTTGTTTTTTTTCGTTTCAAAATATCGTTGCGCAAGATCTTAGTATGGCAAACGATGAAATTGTTGAGTATAATACAGTTGATATAAGGCCTGAATTTCCCGGTACTTATTCTAATTTTATGGATTTTATATCAAAAAACTTTTCTTTACCAGATTATGAAGGACCTACAGGTGTTTTAAAAGTTGGCTTTGTAATTGAGACAAATGGATTGGTTTCTAATGTCAAGGTGTTAAAAAACCTTGATACTACATCTTCGGCTGAAATAAAAAAAGTTATGGCTAAGTGTCCTCAATGGAAACCAGGCGAACATAATGGAAAACCAGTGAGAGTTTATTATGAGTTTTCTTTGAAGTTAATGAGTCAAAGTTAAAAGAAAAGAGGAAAAAATGATTACCATTTTTCCCTCTTTTTTAATTCAGTAATGTGTGCAAGATGATGTTTACAATGCCAAGCGTATGTGCCTATTATTTCTTTTATAGAAAAGGTTTTGTCGTGTTCAGGGTGAATAAATGTTTTGTTTAATTCTTCTTCTTTTAAATTTTTTAATAGGTAGCCTAATCGAAAGTGTAGTCCTTTTAGTAATTCCAAAGTAGGAGTAATTGGCATTGTTTTGTTGTCAAAACCTTCTCCCCACAAACCCTCTTCATAATATTTAATGGTTGGTTTGTTTTCTGTCAGTGCCCATTTAATTCTAATGAAACAATTCATATGACTGTCTGCGCAATGGTGAACTACTTGTCTTATAGTCCATCCCTCTGGGCGATAAGGTGTGTTCAATTGTTCGTCGTTTAATTCAGAGACTTCGTTTTTTATTTGTTCAACAAAAAGTTCTATCTCTTCTATTTTTTCTTTTAAATAAGTTTTGGTGTATTGATCTGGGGCTTTAAATTTTCCAATAGGATATTGAAGTTTTTCGAGTTCTTTATGGTTCATAGCTTAAAGGGTTAGTTGGGCTAAATAATCAAAATGCTTACCTTCCATTACTAATTCGCATTTTAATTGGTTGGCATGAGCAATATTTTGTAATGTATTATAATCGATGTAAAGCCAAGGGAATTCATCTTCTATTTGGTTTTTGTAACTTAATTTGAAAGTTAATTCACCATAGTAGTTCGAACCAGATATCCATTTCCCTCCATCCTCATCTTCATCAAACATATAAATGATGTCTGAAGAGTCAATAAGAATTTGTCCACCACTATTGAGGAGTTTTTTTAGTTTTGTTAGGTACTTTTTTGTTTCGTTTAGTGTTTGAAAAATACCCGTACCGTTCATTAACAATAATATGGTATCGTATTTTGTGTTTTCCTCCAAATCTAGAATATGACAAACTTTAGTTTGTTTGATGCCTCTGGCTTTACATGTTTCTATGGCTTTTTTAGATATATCAATAGCTGTGATATCTAGATGATTTTTTTGTAAAACTAAACTATGGCTTCCAGCTCCACAACCTACATCAAGTATTTTTCCCCTTGATAAATCTAGTGCTTTTTGTTCTATTTCAGGCATGTTTCTGTAATCTCTAAATAAATAGCTTACGTCCATTTCATCTTCTTCAGAAATAGAGGTTTCAGTTATTATATTTTCTGGGGAGTTATTGAAATAAAAATCATATATAGCTTGTCCAAAAAGGTCTTTCATTTTTGTCGTTTTTTTAGTGATTTAAGTTTACTTTTGTGTTTTAACCAAAAGCCATGCAGTTGAAGCCTGATTTATCAGAAATAAAGAAACTCGCCAAAGATAAGCATAACGAAAACAAAAAGTATTTCGATAAGCTAAAAAAGAAAGCGCCAAAAAATATTGATTATTTAATGCAAGAGATGCATGATAATGAATTTAAAAAAACCAATTGTTTGGATTGTGCTAATTGCTGTAAAACAACTGGTCCTTTGTTTACATCAGCCGATATAGAGAGGATTTCAAAACATTTGAGATTAAAGCCTCAGCAATTTATAGCTCAGTATCTTCGGATAGATGAAGATCAAGATTATGTCTTGCAAACTGTGCCTTGTTCTTTCTTGGATCAAGATAATACTTGTTTTATTTATGATGTGCGTCCTAAGGCATGTCGGGAATTTCCGCACACAGATCGAAAGAAGTTTCAACAAATTTCTAATATTACTTTGAAAAACATTCCTATTTGTCCGGCAGTATATAATATTGTGGAGGAAATGAAAAAAAGAATCTCTTTGTAGTTAACAAATTCAATATTTGTTTTAATTTAAACCTTCGTTATCTTGAAATTAGAATATTTTATCGCCAAACGATTAGTTACTTCCAAGGATTATAAAAGTAGTATTTCTGCTCCTATAATTAACATTGCTATTGCAGCAATTGCAATTGGTATCATTATGATGATGGTTTCTGTGGCAACAGGTATTGGTTTGCAGCAAAAAATCAGGGAAAAAATTGCTGCTTTTAATGGGCATATTGTAATTGCTAATTTTGATAGTAATCAATCAGAGGCAACTCTAGTTCCTATTGATTTAAGGCAGTCATTTTATCCAAATTTCAAAGAAATTCCTGAAGTAAATCATATTCAGGCTGTTGCGGTAAAAGCTGGGATAATAAGGACTGAAACTGCTTTTGAAGGGATTATGTTCAAAGGAGTGGGTGTGGATTATGATTGGAAATATATTCAAGAATACATGGTAAAGGGTCGGTTGCCTATTGTTAGGGGTAATCTTAATCAAGAAGTGGTAGTTTCAGAATTTATTGCTTCAAGATTGCAATTAAAGTTGGGAGATTCTTTTCATGCTTATTTTATGAAATCCAACGGGTATAATGTTAGGAGTTTTAAAATTGTTGGAATTTTTAATTCGGGGTTTCAAGAATTTGATGCTTCTTATATTATTGGTGATTTAAGGCATGTGCAGCGATTAAATAAATGGACAGCTAATCAAATCGGTGCTTTTGAAGTATTTGTGAATAATTTTAATGAAATCGAAAGTATAGGTGAAAAAGTTTATCAAGAAACTTCATCTACCTTAGATAGTAAAACGATTGTAGAAAAGTATAGTTATATTTTTGACTGGTTAAAATTGTTTGACGTAAACATTATTGTCATTCTAATCGTTATGATTCTTGTTGCAACTATTAATATGGTAGTAGCATTATTAGTTCTAATATTAGAGCGTACCCAAATGATTGGTATATTAAAAGCGCTTGGTGCAGACAACTGGTCTATTAGGAAAATATTCCTTTATAATGCTTTCTATTTAATCATTAGGGGCTTGTTCTGGGGTAATTTGATTGGTGTTGCTATACTTTTTGTTCAGCACTATTTTGGAGTTATTAAACTTAATCCAGAAAATTATTATGTAAACCAAGCTCCAGTATATTTTAACTTGATTTATATGCTAATACTCAATATCATGACTGTTGTGGTTTGTTTCTTTGTTTTACTGTTGCCGTCATATATAATAACGCGTATTTCTCCTGTAAGGGCTATTCGTTATGAGTAGTATTTGGGCGTTCTCCTTATATGTAACAGAATATTTTCCTCTAAAACTTGAAATTTTAAGCTATCTATAAGTAGCTGGGTAATCCGTTACAAGTCTTCATGCCGAAAAGTTGGAGCTATGGGCTTTTCACTGCTATCTTTAACGCATTTGAAGAATATATGGTAATATTTGGTTGTTTTAGGGTTTCAATTTTAATGAATCCATATTTTGGCATGTGTTTTTTTTGGGAAATCATAAAAAAAGAAAGTATAAACAGCAGACTATTAAAGTATTAAAAAATAAATCAAAAAAAGCTTTAAAAAAGGCTTGTTAAAACGGAAAAAGGTGTTACTTTTGCACCCGCAACAACGGCAACGTTCATTTAAATACTGACAAGCGATTGATATAAAAGAA